>PBTE01000212.1 GCA_002726515.1 Planctomycetaceae bacterium
GGCATGGGCATGGGCATGGGAGGCATGGGCATGGGAGGCATGGGTGGAGGATTTTTTAACGTGCAGCCCGGCAAAGCGAGAAAGATTCAGGTCCCACTCGTTTGTCTGGAACATGGAAAGCCCGATCCACGCCCGCGAATCCCTTACGTCATCAAACCTTTAGAAGAGGTCAGCGACAGCCCGGAAGTCTATGAACTCTGTAGCATGTTGGGATATGGTCAAATCGATCAGCGCGCTGCGCAGGTGGCTGCCTGGCATTTGCAAAATGAAATGTCCTGGAACCAGCTGGCGACCAAAGAAATTCGCCACCTGAATGGGGTTCGCGAGCCTTATTTCAGCTCGGACGAGATCTATCGGGCCATGCTGATTGTCCGTGAAACCGAACTGAGGGCCGAATCACGACCCCGCACGTTCAGCCCGGGTGAAAAACAAGCCCCCATCAAATTCCTCAAGGACAGGGAACTTGGTGCGAGTTAGCAGTTGCCTCAGCTCGCTCACGCTCCATGAATTCCTTGAGTTCACGATAGGTGGCTTCCTGGCGATCGAGGTCCTGCTCACGCCGCACTAAACGTACGGCATGTACCTCGATTTCCTGGTTTCTCTGGTGGAACCATTGCTTCAGATTTTCGCGTTGTTTAGCCAGAGACTGGTATTGGCCCGTCAATGTTGCGCCCAGGGACTCTAGTTCTCGTCTTTGGTGGCCCAGGTGAATGCCGGCCATCCGGTAATGGTCTGCCAACTTGTTGCGCAGTTCGACAAGTTTAAGGGGAATTTCTTCCTCTGCCATGCGTCCAGCCAGTCGCACCCAAAGCTCTTCGGTGGCCAAACGCATTTCCAACGTTTCTTTGTGTAGCTGTGTGATGTCGCGTTGTAGCTGGTCCAAGGTGACTCGACGTTTCTCCAAAGTCATGTTCCGTTGCTGCAGGTTCTTCTTTTTCTCCAGCAGCATGTTGGTAATTCTTTGGAGACGTTGTTCTGTGAACGCTGATTTCTTTGGCTGGAACACCTGCAGCACTTCGTTCGACAAGCCACTGGTGGTTTCACCGGTTGACGTTTCGGCAACTGGTGGAATTTTTTCAGTGTCTTCGAACGAAGCTGGATGATCCTGATCGTCGACCGTTTTATCACCGGGCACCTGCGACTGGATCGCTTGATTGGCCTCGATTTCTGAAGCCTTGGCCTCCTCGGTGACCGTTTTCGTAGAAACCGGTTCCAGGGTGTGAGTCTGATCCCAGGTTTCGAGGGATGAATTTTGCTCGGAATTCACCCATTCGGTGTCCTTTTGAAGGTTTGCGAAGTCGAGGGATTGACGCTGCAGATCGCGTTCGCGTTGGTCCTGTGATTTTGCCCGGTGGTCGAGTTCCCGTTCTCGTCGCTGAAGGTCCTGTTCGTGCTCTTCCAGATTCCGCTGCTGCTGAGCAAGGTTTTGCTGTTCCTGAGAGAGCGTTAAACGACCGGCTCGCACCTCCTGCTCGTGTGTTGCGATTTGAGAGTTTAGCTTCGATTCGCGTTCGTCCAGATCGTGTTGTTGATTTTGTAAATGGCCTGCCAGCTGATTGGCGTGGTGGCGCAGTTTTTCGACGACTTGCAGGCTGTTGTCCGTGAGCGAAGAAAATGTCTCGTGTTGGATGCTACCATCGTCGGGTTCCCCCTGGACGCCATCGACCGGAGAAGCGGTGCCAGCGGAGAAATGAGCGGGGTCCATGCGGGTGGTCTTACCCGCGGTTCGTTGAGAAAGTTCGTGCCCCGCATCGATTGAATCCAGTGCGGACATGGGAAGATCCTTGTATGACTTGGTGTCGAAGTGCTAGCGAAAAAGCCAGCCTAAACCGCAAGGTTTATCAGAGTCGTTCATCGGCAGAAAAGAGGCGGAGAATTTACCTCAACCGCTGATAGAACCTGCTAGCACTAAGACGGCCGCAAGTTCGAGGATGATTAGCAGGCAGCCGACCCGATGGCGATCAAGCTTTCACTTCATCGATCGCCTGCTGCAATCTGGCCTTGGGTTGGGCACCGAGGAATCGTTCGACGACCTCGCCCGTTTTAAAGAGCATCAAGGTGGGGATGCTTTGAATACCGTAGGCTTGGGCTGATTGCGGGTTTTCGTCGATGTTGACCTTGCCGACCCGGAGTGAACCGGAATTTTCACCGGCAATTTCGTCAATCATGGGTGCAATTTGGCGACACGGACCGCACCAGGGGGCCCAAAAGTCGACCAAGACCGGTTCAGAGGATTCAAGCACTTCGGAAGAAAAATTATCATCCGTGAACTCGGTTACGTTGGCCATGGCTCGTATCTCCTCGTGAAAAACCTTAAATTAGCAAGATCAACTTCAACCCGCATTCATGCTCGACCAGCATCGGCAAATTATACGGCATCACTTGGGCCTGTCAACGAAAGCTGCCAACTTCACGGCCATTTTTCCGGGATGAAAGTAACATGTCTGGCACCCCGTTTCAGTGTTATCTTGTGGCGAAGGATAACTCCGGAAACGTGCAGCCCAAAATCACACTTCGAAGCATCACCGAACTGCCTCCCGGTGATCTACTGATTCGGGTTCAGCAGTCGTCACTCAACTACAAGGATGCCTTAGCCGCTCGTGGTCACTCGGGCGTTGCCAAATCCCTTCCGCACGTCCCGGGAATCGACGCCATAGGAACCGTCCTTGAGAGCGAGTCGGAGGACTGGCCGGAGGGCGACAAAGTGCTTGTCACAGGATACGGATTGGGAAGTGACTGTTGGGGAGGCTGGTCGGAATTGATTCGCGTGCCGGCCTCCTGGGCGGTTCGTCTGCCCGACGAACTGACTTCGCACGAAGCGATGGCATTGGGGACCGCAGGTTTTACGGCGGCCCAATGTGTTGCTTCTCTTCAACATCACGGCATCCGGCCGGATACGGGCCAGGTTCTGGTAACAGGTGCGTCGGGAGGGGTCGGATGTCTTGCCTTGTCCATACTGGCACAACTGGGATATCGTGTCGTGGCAGTCTCGGGGAAACCCGCGGCCCATGCATTGCTTCGGCAGCTTGGCGCAAGCCAAATCCTCGATCGAAAAGAAGTTAATGATTCCAGTGATCAACCCTTGTTACCCTCACGATGGTCCGCAGCAGTGGACACGGTCGGTGGCAGCACGTTGAGCACGATTGTGCGAAGTCTGGGACATCGAGGCTGCGTGGCGGCATGTGGCCTGGTCGGAGGGGTCAATTTCGAAACCAGCGTCTACCCGTTCTTGTTGCGTGGCGTCACACTCGACGGAATCGACTCGGCAGCCTGCCCCCGGCCTGAGCGATTGGACATCTGGAAGCGACTTGCGGGAGACTGGAAACCGCAGCATCTCGATTTGTTGACGAACGTGATTTCACTGAGCGACATCCAACCACGGATCGAGGCGATGCTGCATGGAAACTTGACGGGTCGCACGGTCGTGGATTTGTCCGGCTGCTAGAACTGTCGCAGACATCCAATGGAGATCCGAAATCAGGGTCAGGGTGATGAGGCCGGGGTTCGTGGACTCACCGGTACTAACCGTTGTGGCTTCGAAGAACAATGATCGTGTTGGCGCTCCCATCATGGATGTAGGCGGCTCTGTCGCCGCCTCACAACGTCAACACAAGCTGGACGACCGTTAGTTCGTGCTGGAATCACTCACCGGATCGTCGTCGAACTTTTGTGGCAATTGTTCCAGGATTTCCAGCAGCACGTGGTCGGTATCGATTCCTTCCGCCTGCGCCTCGAAATTCAAGATCACCCGGTGTCTTAAGGCCGGCAAGTAGACACGGCGCACATCCTCAAAGCTGACATTGTAGCGGCCTTCGAGTAGTGCCCGTACCTTGGCAGCCAGCGCTAATGCCTGGGCACCCCGCGGGCTGCTGCCCCAGCGGAGATACTGATTGGTGATCTTAAGGGCATGGGGACCATCAGGATGAGTCGCCAACGTCAACCGGACTAGATAATCCTGGACGTGTTCAGCCAGGACCACTTCCTGGATCAGTTGTTGCCACTGCGTGATTTCCTTGCCATCCATGACTTTTTCGGGTTCAACATTTACGCCGCGCGTTGTCCGCTCAACAATCGTAGCTAATTCTTCACGTCCCGAATAACCGACGACCAGTTTGAAAAAGAAACGATCGAGCTGGGCTTCGGGCAACGGATAGGTGCCTTCTTGTTCAATGGGATTTTGCGTGGCCATGACAAAAAAAGGGCGTACTAATTCGTATCTCATGCCGCCTATCGTCACGGTGCCTTCCTGCATCGTTTCAAGCATGGCCGATTGTGTTTTGGGTGTCGCGCGGTTGATTTCGTCGGCCAAGCAGATTTGTGTAAAGATGGGACCGCGTTGGAATTCGAAGACCCGTTTTCCTTCGGCAGACTCCAGTACCATATTGGTTCCCAAAATATCGGCGGGCATCAAATCAGGGGTAAATTGAATGCGCTTGAATTGGAGATCGAGAGCTTGCGCCAGGGTGCGTACCAAAAGTGTTTTGCCGAGCCCGGGAACTCCCTCGAGAAGTACATGTCCGCCAACAAACAAACAAGTTAACACACCATGCACGACTTCATCGTGTCCGACAATGACGCGCCCCACCTGGTCACGCAGCGCCGCATAACGGGAACGAAACAATTCGGCCTTCTTTTGTATTGGTTCACCAACACTCATGGTTGTTCCTTGTCTTTCCAAACCTTTTTCTTGGCTCTCAACAGTCGTTCGGTGTAAGTTTCTTCCGGTTGGTCTTCTGTCGTGGAAACTTCGGGTTGATTCACAGCCCGGCCGGGTTCTCTGGTAGCAGGGGCCGGTTGACCTTCGAAACCTTCCAGCGTCGCGTCGGTGTCGGGAGAGATTTCAATTTGAGTCGCTGCACGCCGCCCGTCGATTTGTGCCTCAATATTCTGCTTACGATTTCGCAGTCGCTGCAACCTCTCATTCTGGACGGGCTCCTGCTTACGTTGCAATATCCGGTCACGAACGGCTGCCAGAACCGGTGCCATCCAATAGAAGTGTATGCTCACTCGTCGGACAAAGATATCGGCCAGAAAAACACAGGAGGCCAGGACCAGCAGCAGAGGCCAGATATCCTGGTTACTCTGGGCCTTCTCCAGATCATGCTCAAAGGTGTCTGTTTTCAGCAGGTCATCCAAGCCTGATGCCGTAAAGGACCCGACCATCACTTTTCCCGCTTGGCCGCCTCGGGGCACCTGTTTGGAGAGCGTTTCCAACAGCGCAGAATTCGTCACTCGGTCACGAAATTCGGCGGAGTATGGTACATTCACCCCCGTGCGAATCGTGATGGGTCGAGAATCATGGGATCCACCTTCGGGATTCGGTACCGTCATCGTGAGGAAGTAGCTGCCGGCCTTGTCGGCATCAAATTCTCCCACATAGCGTCCGGGCGCTGTCTGCTGGAAAGGGATGTTCAAAAGGTCCATCTTGGGATCCACAGCGGAGCCCGAGATACTTAAAAAGTTAAGCAGCTCATCATCCTGGTCGAGTGCTGTCACAATCACACGTACTTTTCCATCTTTTACGTCTGTTGCAACAGTGAATTTTCCGTCTTCCATGACGGGTCGCATGGACCAAGTCACCATTTGACTGAACAACTTGTCGTATTCCCATTCAGTCCAGTTGTGTGTCCAGCGCCGACCCGCATCGGATGTGAAGGCAACGGTCCGGCCTAGACCATAAGTCCAACTCGCCAACAGCGTAGCGTTTTTCTGAATGGGAGGGTCTGGAGAAATCATGGAAACTTCTACCAAAGGATTTTGCTTGACCGTGGTCATCACGAATCCGGAAATTGGGGGTGGCTGCGTATTGATGCCGCGTAGCATTTCATGACCTGGGAACATGCTGGGCAGCACAACTTTTTCCTTGATCAACGGTCGGGCTACCCGCCGCGCCTCGCGCTGATAAATCCGCGGTAACGCTTTGGGGTTGGTCACCACGTAGTATTTGCCACCCGTTTGTGTTGCGATATTCTGCAGGAGACTGCTTCCCGGAGCACCATGGGTACCGACCGCAACGGTAGAGACTTTGACTTTAAGTTTCTTGAGGGCGTTCATGGTGGCTGTCGTTGGTTTGCTCGGATCTCCGTCGCTGATGATGATCATGTGTTTGATTCCCGCATCGGGAACCTTGGCAAACCCCGCCGCTGCCAGACGCATTCCTGGGTCGAAAGCAGGCATATCACCGGGTGCCATACGGCTCATCCGCGCCAGCATCGTTTTGCGATTGTCACCCACCTGGATAAGGCCATCGGGCCTATTCCACAACCACACGTCACCTTCCATGGAATAGTGAAGGACGCCACAGTAGTCTTGGGGGCCCAGCGCCTTGAGTGCTTCCTGGGCTATGACTTTTTGCCAGTGGTTTCCCTGCGCCATTTCGGAGGCATGCATGGTCATTACGAAAGCGCCTACCGGAACGACTTCCGCATTTCGAATCTGAAAATCGACGGGCATCGCTTTTTCCAATTCAGTGTTCTGCCAACCTCCTACACCAAAGCTATTAGGGCCTCCGAGCATGACCAGTCCGGCTCCCATCTTGTGTACGTTGTGCACCAGCATCTCGATCTGCCTGTCACTGAAGTGGGTCACTTCGTTGGCACTGTTTCCACTGCTGCGCGGAACGTTGGCCAGGATCACGCTATCGAACCGCTGTAATTCGGCCAGACTGGTGAAAAGTTGGTCACTCCCCTGAACGGTTATTTCCAGATTCATGGCTTTTAACCGCTGCACAAGGAAATCAAACTCTCCTTTGTTTTTCCAGTCCTCGATCAGCAGAACCTGACCTTTGCCGCGAACATGACTGAATGCGGAAGCCCGGTTGTTTTGTGTCAGCAGATCGTCGTCCATACCGGCTGGAACGAAAGTAACTTCGTAGGTGTAAAAATCAGCGTGGTCAATGTTTTCCCGAAGCGTGAACACTTTTTTTCCGGTGGGAAGCTCGACGTCCACTTCCGCAATTGTTTCGACGTTCTGTCCCGTGCGCCGTGTAAGAATGAGCCTGCCCGCGGTGGTTACCGATTCTCGTTCAGGGCTGTCGTTCTGGACGACGACTCGCACATCAAAAGGCTGGCCCTTGCGTACGTCGGTCGGAATGGTGACTTTTTCAACCGAAACCTCTCCCCTTCGCTGGAGACGAATGGGAACCACGTAAATACTGACACCACGTTCAGACAAGACGGCTGCCATTTCTTGCGAATTCCCGATGTTCTCATTGCCGTCTGTCACCACGACGATCCGTTTGGCCGAGTCTTCAGGAAAAGTGGCAAGAGCCAGTTTCAAGGCACCCGCGAGGTTGGTCGCATCCTGACGGAAACTGATCAAGCTTTCAACTTGCCCGGTGGTCGGTAAGTCGTCATCAAAAGGTGGAACTTCAATTGTTGCATCACGCC
>PBTE01000213.1 GCA_002726515.1 Planctomycetaceae bacterium
CGCGGGAATCGCTGCGGTCGAAAATCGTACATTAGCCGGTAAGATCCTCGTTTATCCGATGCTGTATGACGTGGGACTTATCCCCCTCGTGGAAATGAAGCAACATTTCCCCACCGTTGCAGCCCAACTCGATCAAAAAGGTTGGTGTCGAGATGCAGAACGGGAATTACTGAAAGTTGCAGCACCATAATTGTCACGAACAAGCCATATGCAACCTGACTTGACAGGCCAGACTGCCGTGGTCACCGGTGCCGGGCGGGGCATTGGCCGGGCGATCAGCCTGGCTCTTGCCGAATGTGGAGCACATATTCTGCTGGCAGCGCGAACCCGGTTGGAACTGGAGGAGACGGCATCCCAGATTGCCGCGACTGGAGGGTCAACCGACGTCCAGACCACCGATGTCGCAGACGAAGCCCAGGTCGAACAGTTACTCAAGCGGACAGACGAACTCGGACGACTTGATATTCTGGTAAATAATGCAGGCATCGGCTTGTTCGGACCGGCAGTTGACTTCGCGACCACCGATTTCGACCGCATCTTGCAGATTAATCTCCGTGGTACATTCCTTTGCAGCCGCGCGGCGCTGAAACGTATGATACCAGCCGGTTGTGGCATGATCATTAATATCGCCAGCGTTGTCGGATTCAAGGGCTATCCCCAACAGGCAGCCTACACGGCCAGCAAACACGGCGTGATGGGCCTGACAAAATCATTTGCGGCCGAAGCACAGGAACACGGCATTCGAGTATCCGCGATCCTGCCGGGCGGTGTCGACACCGAGATGATTGCCCAGGCCCGGCCCGACCTTGATCCGTCCGTTCTGATAAGACCCGAGGATATTGCCAAAACGGTTCTCTATCTGCTGTCGCTATCGGGCCAGGCCACCGTCGACCAGATTTACATCCGCCGACGCGATGGGACACCATTTTAGAACGGCTGCCGTTGGACTACGTGAACTGAACTCATGCGAGTCGTACCATGGTTGTCGTATTGTCCAAAGTGCTGGTTCAAGAACCGCAACACGTCCCATTCGAAGGACTGGGAGTGCGGACTTTTCAAGGAGATCCGGACATCAACACCTGGCTCCAAGTGCGGGAGCATTCATTCGCAAATGCCCTGCCCCCGATACGCTCGTGGAGCCCCGACGATTTCCACCGTGAGATCAAGAACCGACACTGGTGGCAACCCGAAAGAACCTGGTTCGCCGAAATGGACGAGGGATCGGGCCACCAACAGGTAGTTGGTACCGTCACTCTGTCAATGCGGCGACCAGAACAACCGGTGGTGCATTGGCTGGCGGTCCTTCCGGCAGCGCGTCGACGGGGAGTAGGTCGCCTTTTGATGGTCCAACTGGAAAGGGAATGCTGGCGACTGGGCCATCGTCGGATTGTAGTGGAATCAGAGACAGGCTGGAGAGAGGCAACAGCCTTTTATGAGCAAATGGGTTACGAACAAATTGCGTGAGCTTATTTCGGTAGCCGCGCGAAAACAAACTTCTATCGAACCTCTGGTCAGCTGTGCCATCCAGCGGGCAACTCCCACCTTTCAATTTTCTCACTGACAAATTCCGCGGTTCGAAACAATCCCCCACCCATCAGCCAAGCGAGTCCCCTGACTGGCCAGAGACTATGCGCTGTCCCTTTACTTCCAGTTGCCCGGCGGCGTAGCGACGGATCGCTTCGGGATAGGCCACACATTCTCGCTCAAATACTCGTCTGGCAAGTGTGTCCGCCGTGTCATCGTCCAAAACTTCAACTGCCTGCTGTAAAATAATCGGTCCGTGATCGTACTGATCATCCACCAGGTGAACTGTACACCCTGAAATTTTGGCGCCGTGGTCCAGAACCGCCTGATGAACCCTCAGCCCGTAAAAACCCCGGCCGCAAAATGCCGGAATCAGTGCTGGATGAATGTTCATGACACGCCATCTAAAATCCTCGGGTATGACAACATGCTTCAAAAATCCCCCCATCACCACCAGATCAACGCCTGCCTCCCGACAACTGCTGAAAATCGCATCGCTAAAACGTTGCGTATCTTCAAACACATTGCGTTCCACGACTTCAGCGGGAATTGAACAATCCGCGGCATATTGCAGGCCCTTGGCCCGGGCACTGGATGAAATTACCAGTTTGAAGTCGACATCAAGCTCACCTGCATCTCGTTTTTCGACTAAATTCCGAAATGTCGTCCCACCTCCCGAAATGAGGACGGCAATCGAGAGAGGAGATGAAACGGAAGGGTGAAGTTTCATAGTCGTCACGTGAGTGAGCAGGGCTGAGCAGGTCCCAGAAAAGATAGTCCTGAAAAATGCCGCCTCATTCCATGTTGAATTGCATTGATTTTCTTCCGCCGACGGCTTGCTCTGCCTTCGATTGACCACATCTCTATTTGCGCAGGAAAACCGGGGTCCAGACGCCTGCCACCGCTTTCAACCAAGTCTCTACGTTATCACTTTTACGTAGAGCGTCAAATCATGATCGGAGATCGTATGCTCAACACCTTCCACATCCGGGATCTCATCCAGGCTGAAACTGTCGGCCAATGTTTCCCGCTGGATATATGCGGCGTTTTCATTGACGGCACGTCGCATCTGTTCTGGCTCCGTAACAATTCCAACAACAAGATGATCCGTATAATTGCAAGCGAGCTGTTTACGCCGGTCCTGAATCGTCCGTACGAGATCTCGTGCCAGGCCGGCCCTCTCCAACTCGGGAGTCAATTCCGTCGCCAGCACCACCACACAGGAAACATCCTGGGCGGCTGCCCAACCAGGTTTTGCCTGCAGTCGCACTTGGATATCCTCGCTGTCCAACTCCACCTGTTGTCCGTCGGACAGCCTGATGGAGACAATTCCATTTGCTTCCAATTCGCGGAGAATCGCTCCGCCATCGGTTCCTGCCAAAGACTGCTTGAGTCCGGGCATCTGCCTGCCCACGCGGGGCCCTAATCTCTTGAAATTAGGTTGTACCTGATAAGTAATGTATTTTTCGGCATCCTTGGTGTACTCGACATTCAGCACGTTCAATTCTTCTTTGATCAATGTGCCGTGTTCCTCCAGCCATTGCTGATCGGTGGTATCGGCCAAAATAATTTCAACCTTTCCCAGTGGCTGGCGAACTTTAAGTTTTTCGCTCATGCGGGCGCTGCGACCCAGAGAAGAAATTGTACGCACCAGTTGCATTCGCCGTGACAATTGTTCGTCGACAGCATCTGTCTGACCAGTCGGATAATCACACAAATGAACACTTTCGACTGCACGCTCACCAAAAATCCCTGCCAGATTCTGCCACAGTGATTCAGCCACAAACGGCACAAAAGGAGCCACCATTTGTGTCATCGAGAGCAGGCACTCGTAAAGTGTCCAGTAGGCATCAAGCTTGTCGTCAGCTTGTTTTTCGCTGCTCCAGAAACGGTCCCGACTGCGACGCACGTACCAGTTACTGAGGCCGTCGAGAAACGCGTTGATCGCCGAACAGGCGGCAAAGTTGTCGTAGGCGTCCATTCGTTCCACAACCTGCATCAGCGTGCGATTCAACTCGCTCAAGATCCATCGATCAAGCTCACTCCGGCTGCTAACGGGCCGAAACTGAGTCGCCCGGGAAAGAGTTGCCGAGTCGAGTTGTCCAACGTCATCGTTCAGTGCCCGGGAGGGATCGAACCCATCGATGTTGGCATAGATGATGAAGAAACTGTAGACATTCCACAATCGAAGCAAAAACTCCGGTATGCTCTCCCTGATCGCCCGCTCACTGTAAATAATCGAATTCCAGGGTGCCTGGTTGGCGAAGAGGTACCACCGCAGGGCGTCGGCTCCATGCACATCGAAGATTTCCTGAGGGCTCCGGTAATTGCGGAGTTGCTTCGACATCTTGCCGACTTTCTGGACAAATCGCTCTCCGCATGCAGCCCTTGCTTCTTCTCCCGTCAAGAACCTTTCTTTTCCATCTTTGCTTTCCCACCATTCGGCAAGCATCAGCCCCAACACAATACAGTTGCGATAAGGGTGAGGAAAACCTTCTGCCTGCGTCCGGGATTCGTCTTCCGCTTCATCACCAAAGAGCATCGTGCTGATCGCCAGCAAACTGTAAAACCAACCTCGAGTCTGATCGAGTGCTTCGCTAATGAAGTCGGCAGGAAACTGGGACTTGAATCGTTCAACTCCCTGGTGGGGATATCCCCATTGAGCAAAAGGCATCGCTCCAGAATCGTACCAGCAATCGATAACCTCCGGGACTCGCTGCATGCGTGCGCCATCAGCGAACGGAGAATCATAAGTAATGGCGTCAATATAAGGTTTGTGGACGCAAAGGTCCTCGGGCAGATCGGGGTGTTCTTTCTTGGCCTGCTGCCAAACTTCCAGGCCCTGGACCCCCGGTTTGTCCAGCAGTTGTTGGTAGCTGTCAATTGCTTCCTGTTTGCCCGATACACTGCACACCCAAATCGGCAACGGTGTACCCCAGTAGCGTTCTCGTGACAATGCCCAATCGACGTTGGATTCCAGAAAATTGCCAAAACGACCGTCGCGAATATGTTCAGGCAACCAATTGATACGCGAATTGTTGGCCAGCATTTTATCTTTGAAAGCAGTTGTCTTGATGAACCAACTCTCGCGAGGATATTGGATCAAGGCGTCCCCATCAGCTCTCCAGCAAAACGGATAGTCGTGCCGATACTGTTCCAG
This sequence comes from Planctomycetaceae bacterium, assembly GCA_002726515.1. Classification (GTDB taxonomy): domain Bacteria; phylum Planctomycetota; class Planctomycetia; order Pirellulales; family Pirellulaceae. The sequence continues at coordinate 4,685 of PBTE01000213.1, forward strand.
CAAGTACAACAATCCCCGGGATCGCATATCACGTGACAAATCCTTGTCCGCCTCTTTAACCCAACGTCCCTGATACTCCGGAATATCTTCAGTAAACTTCCCATCAGGACCCACGGCGCAGATCAGCGGAGGACCTTCGCCTTCAACAAATCGGTCTTGCTCCCGAACGAACACTTCGTAGTCGACTTCTCCAAAAGCAGGGGCCTGGTGAACCAATCCTGTACCGCTTTCGACAGTAACAAAGTCCGCCCCTATCACTCGCCACGCGACGTGCTGTTGCCCGCCATCTCGGAGCATTCCCAGCACATCAGATCCATCCTTGTAGTAATTGTCGAACGGCGGTCTGTAACGCTTGCCAATCAGTTCACTTCCCTGACAGGTCCGGACAACTTCCAGACTCCGTTTTACTTTTGCTGCGATTGTTTCAACCAGTGACGAAGCAATCACCAGATTTTTCTGCAGTTCCGAGTCAGAAACGATGGAATACTCGAGTGCGGGATGGACGGCCACGAATTGGTTGCTGGGAAGCGTCCAGGGTGTCGTCGTCCAGACAAGCAGTGCCGTGTCTTCATCCTCCAATAATGGACAAAGCATATAGACACTGGGATCGTCCACTTCTCGATAGCCCTGGCCTACTTCGCCCGAACTGAGTGCCGTACCACCTTGAGCCCACCACCAGACGATTTTGTGTCCTTGATAAAGCAAACCCTGATCAAAGAGTGTCTTTAATGACCACCAGACACTTTCGACATAGCTCTGATGATAAGTCACATAGGCGTCTTCCAAGTGGATCCAGAATCCAAGCCTTTCGGTCAGCTGTTCCCACTCCCTCATGTAACGCCAGACACTTTGTTGGCATTTCTGAATAAACGGCTCCACACCGTAAGATTCAATTTCTTCCTTGGAATGAATCCCTAGTTCTTTGCAGACTTCTACTTCAACAGGTAAGCCGTGGGTGTCCCAACCGGCCTTCCTCTCGCAACGATCGCCTCGCATCGTTCGATAGCGGGGGAAGAGGTCCTTGATGGCGCGGGTCAGACAATGGCCCGGGTGTGGCAAGCCATTGGCGGTAGGCGGCCCTTCAAAGAATACAAACGTGGGGCCGTTGCTACGCTGATCTAACGATTTTTCGTAGATTCGCTGCCGCTTCCAGAAATCCAATACTGCTTCTTCGAGCTGAGGAAAACGAATGTTGGCTGGAACAGGATTGAACATAAGATATGTTTAGACTACGAACTAGAGTCGATGTTCGACTCTTCATCCCCTTCCTTTTCCACAGCATTGTCGTCTTCTACTTTGTGGTCGAATTCCTCATCCGGCTTCAGTTCTTCTTCAGTCTCTTCTTCAAAATCGTCGTCGAAATCTTCGTCGAAATCCTCGCCTAAATCGTCGTCGCCTAAATCGTCGTCGCCAAATTTTTCCTTCTCTTGGTCAAAATTTCCGTCCCAACTGGACCATGCATTGCCAAACGGCCACGCAACGTGTTCGCCCTGGCCCTGATACAATTCGGTCCATCTTTGCCGTTCAACTCCGCAAGACATTGCAAAACTCCTCTTCACTCGATTGGCGCCCAGAAGCCTACTAAGGCCTCAACAAGGAATATAGGAATTGACTTGTAAAAGAGGTGGAATCGATCTTAACTATCCCACCGGCGTCGTTTTGTCAACCAACAGTTCAAAAGGGGACCGGGCTTTGTCAAAAAAACCGGGAATCACCCTTTGAGACCGTCAGAATACGCATTCTGCCTGGATCCAGCGTCTCCGGAAAGACCAACCGTGCAACTCATTCTCGTCACACAACGTGGTCTGGCCTGTCCAAGCAGCCTCCATCAAACCTTACCGCTGCCAGTCGACTGTCCCTGACAACAAACTGGAAACCAGTCCACTGACGCTGAGAGAACTTTCCAGTGAGTCGGGAATCGCGCAAAAAAAGGGCAGGGCACACGAAGTAGGACGTGACCCTGCCCAGCACGGGGGGTGAGAAAGCCTAGATGAGAGAAGAGCCAAAACTTTTCTGGCTGCTTCTAATTCAACCCTAATTCGAGTCCCGCTACTGTCAATTTGGGGCATTAGAAACAATCCGAGAAAAAATGTTTTCCAGATGATTACTGCACACCGTACCAACTGGGCCGGTTGTGACGAACTACAACCAACTCGGATTGACAGTCTTAGCACCCTTTGGGCCCATCTGGCAGAATCCGGCATCCCGTGCAGCGGGGTCAAACATTGAAATCGCCTCAGTTCGCTTGGTGCTGATCATGACAAACGTGCAGACGAACTTGTGCCCGAACGGGTCGGCCTGAGAAAACCTGAAGGCTCCCACATGGTTGAACGGGGGACCTGTGGCTCGGTCTGCCTCCGGTAACCAACCCGGGCCACTTCAAAATTTCAGACGGACTGCCTGAAATTGCCAAGGGCAGTCAGGAGGTAGCCGAGGCCATGAATCGATGCCCGCGGGAGAAGAAACGGAGTCAACCGGAGTTGGTGGTTGGGGATGTCACGACGGCGTCGGAATCGAACCCGGAGATGTTTCTACTTGCTGTTCGCCTCTGGCGGAGCCAGGCGCCTGCAAAGAAATTGATTCGACAACACCGTCAGTCTGTTGCTGCAGCTGTTTCAATCTGTCCTGGTAGCCAAGAACTTCCAGAGTGTCTGGAGCCAACCTTGTCCACTCCTGGATCACCTCTTGAGCCTGAAATAGTTCACCCGAGGAAATGAAGCTGGCTGTCAACCAGCGGAGGCAAAGCGGGTCCCGGCATCCGGCAGAGTAGGCATCCTTCAGAGGACAAACGGCCTGGGTCCAATTTCCCTGGGCAGCCAGGCAGGCTCCTCGCACAACCATTTCGAGTGTTTCCGGCTTGGCCAGTTGGGCTGGCAAGAGCATGGCGTGTTGCAAAGCTTCGGTTGGCCTTCCGCAATTGACATGCAGGTCGACCAATGCTTCTCGCAACCTTGTGGATCGCGTACTCTTCTGAAGTGCTTCCTCCAGAAAGTTTTGTGCCTTCTCATCGTCCTCCAACGCGTGACAAGCCGAAGCCAGACATTGAGCCGTGATTTCATGTATGTCTTCCAAATGCCACGTTTGCAAATTTATTTTTCCATGCCGAAAGGCCGTTTTATAGCTACGGGCGGCCAAATCCAAATGACCTTGGAATTGCAGGTATCCTCCCATGGCGCACAGCAATTGCATGTCCAGTGGAAAAGTCTCTAACGCTTCAAGACAAACAGTCAATTGTTGTTCAACCGCGTTATCTTCTCCATCTAAAGCAGTCAGCAGCCCATAATAAGCTTCGAGCATCTCGGTCGAACCAGGAGTGGCGGAACCAACCGCCTGTCTGTAACAATCTGCGGCCCGTTTTCTCTCTTCCAAACAATGCAGTGCTTCGCCCAAACAGTTCAGCAAGTGCGGCAGGTCACCTCTTTGGGTCATCTCAAGGTTGGCGATTTCCATATTACGACGGGCTCTGGAAACCTTCCTCTCTTGATCGTGTTCGACCGCTCCACGGTGTATCTGCCAGGGCAGTGACTCCACTTCGATTTGCAGGTCTGACAACGAAGCAGCCATGTCCTCACAGACTCTTCCCTGAAATTGAATGCCGGGACAATGAGGAACAAGACGAACCCGTCCGACTTGTTCGGCCGCCACAGCCCCCGGACCTGGACTAACGCGAACCATCAACAAGTAGGCTTTTTGGAGGTCTGCCTCAACTTCAATGAATCGCCGCAGAGCCAGTGCATCGTCGGAAGCAATGGTTTCACCGGCGTCCAACCAGAGAATCCACTGCGTTCGAACAAAGTTCAAACAATCATTACGAGCCGCCGAGAAGTCGTCCTCCCACCCGTGCTGTATCACATTCGGTGTGTACCGCCTGACAGTCTCGACGGTTCCATCAGTCGAACCAGTATCTGCGACCACGATAACGTCCGCCAGCGAACGAACACTTTTTAGTGTTTCGACGACAAGTGAGTCAGCATCGCGCACGATGATGGCAACAGCTAAACATGGTCGTTCGGGCGAGAGCGTGCGTCCAGACATCGTGGTCACCGAATCACTTCAAACAAATCTGCCTTACAACAGCCGGGACAAAGACAACGAAATACGATCACCGCAAATTTTCCTACGTGACCTCCTGGACGAACCAGCACAGAGGTTCACTGTTTCAAGGGCATTTACCAGTGAAGGAATTTTGCGGAGAAAGTGTAGTCGGTCCACAACAAACCGTACAGGTAGATTTTGCCAGTTCGCTGGGAGCCACCTGCATTGCTAGCAGACACCGGTTTGAGCAAGCCGGAAAGGCGGAGACCGGAACCGAACCACCGGTGCCGGAAAAGTGAAGCCGGTGAGATTCGCGAGTGGCTCGGTCAGTCGATGTAACCGAGCGATCGCAATCGCCTCAACTGTTCCGGATCGATCGGAACATACTCTTTGGGATAGTTTTCCACCGAGGACACCGTGGTTCGTGCCAACCTCACAAGACGATCGAAAGTCTCCCGGAAGCGGTCCGTCGACTTCGTGGAACCGATCAGATTCGCACCTTCGCTGGCATCATCCTGCAGATTAAACAGCGCGTGTCCGACCTGGTCTGGACCAGGCACTGGCTGCCACAGTGCCTTATAGCGGCCATGGATGATCGCGCGATTGGACGGTTTTCCCATTACGCCTTCGGCAACGATCACAGGCTGCTGACGTGATTCTTTGCTGTCCGCCAACGCAAGCAGGCTTCTCCCACAAATAATGGAACCGGGTAAATCCACATCCAGGTAAGTGCACAGCGTCGGCATGATATCAATTAGTCCAACAGGTGTCTGGACACGATTCCGCTCCGAGTTGACTCCTGGTAGACGTGCAGCAAATGGTATGGCCACCTCATCCTCGTAGAGGCCGTATCCATGGTTTCCATAACCTCTTGTAAACAGTGCCTCCCCATGATCCGACGTGACAATGATCGCGGTTTTGTCGAATTCCTGATGCGAGGAGAAATAACTCAAAAATTCCCTCAGGTGTTCGTCAAATGCCTCAATGCCGCGGTCGTACGCGTGTTCCAGTAACGATAACGTTGCCGGAACGCCGAGGCTGACTGCCGGACGTCCACTGGGAAGTCTGACGACACTTCCGATCACTCGACCTGTTCGCGATGAGATCTGTCGCGAGTCATTGCGAATCTCATCGGCCCGCGCCTCAACTTCATCAGCCCCGATCGTGTAAGGCCGGTGGGTGTCAATATAATGCAGGTAGAGGAAGAAACGCTGACCGGACTGAATACCATTCAGCCAGTTGATGGCCCTTTCGGTTACCTCCGACCCGGGAACTTTCCACTGCGCAACCTTATCTCCGGGCTGAGCGTCTGTGGCGAACACATCATCATAGGTTTCAAAGCCTTGCGCGAATCCATATTCCTTTTTTAACCAGGGATTTGCCACGATGGCAGCCGTATGAAACCCTGCCTCTTGCAAGGACTCGGCAATCGTAACATGTCGCTTGCTTAAAACGTCGTTGCTGAGACCGGGCCTGTTCGGATCCTTGCCGGACTTGATTTTGAGCTCAGGGTGGGAAACCACTCCGTGCTGGGAAGGATAAAGTGAAGTAAACAAGGTCGCCACAGAAGGTTTGGTCCAAGGACTTTGAGTGTACGCCCTTTCAAACAGCAAATTTTCACGGGAAAACTGATCGAAGGCTGGTGTTTTCGCAGTACCATTGTGCACCTCCATCCGATCACGACGCATTGTGTCGTTGACGATGATGATGACGTTGACACCCGGTTTCCTATCGGGCCAAGTCAATTCACTGCAGACCAGTCGGTCCCCTGCCGATGTGTCAATGGATCGAGAACACGACAACGCAGAAATCAACGCGAAAAAAATCGCTATCCAAATGGGGATTTCGGTCGCTCTCGTTTTAATCATTTGGTTTAATAACCAGGGGCGGCACGGCGAATACGGCGGGCCATCTTCAGCATCGTGCTCTTGGCCGAAATTTGACACCCACACCACAAAAAGAAAACAGATCGCATTGGTTGGTCTACGATCTCAGGTTGGTCCACGATCTCAAGATTCAGTATAACTTCTCTCCGCTTCTTTGATCAAGATTCGACTTGACTGTTGACCATCGACACCGGCTTCTACTACGCCTTGAACCGCTTGTTCGTCCACGTTGCTTGTTCCCCTACGACCCCCCAGTCCACTTGCTTTTGCTAGCGGTCGAAGCGACACCGCTCGTCCCCTCCGTCGGTTGCGCAGTTGAAATCAAGCGTGAAATCTAGTACAATAGAGGCACACAGAAAATTCGAAAGCGATTCCCGTTTTGATCTACCGGGCGAGTTCAAATTCCCCAAGGGCGGGAACGCGAGGATTGATTTGATGGCGAAGTCGGCTCTCCGCAATCTAACCACCTCCCTCTTAGGCCAGTCATTCGTCCATCCAATCTTTGACTACATGCTCATCGGTGGCGGGTTAAGCCTGGTCGTCGTCGCCTGGGTGCTACCCGATCCGAGTGCTGCCCTCACGTTCAGCGCTGCCAGCCTTCCGCTTATCATTCTGCTGAGCGCCGGCGCACATTTTGCCGCCTCGACCGTCCGGCTGTATACCAAACCGGGCGCGTTTCATTCGCTGCCGTTTATCACCATGGCCCTGCCACTGGTGACGCTGGTGCTACTTACGGCATGCATAGGTTTCGCCGGTAAGCTAGGACCTCATTTGACATCCCTGTACTTAACCTGGTCCCCCTACCACTACGCAGCTCAGGCTTATGGGCTTGCCGTCATGTACTGCTATCGATCTGGCTGCCTGCTGAGCGAGGGCAACAAAAAGCTACTCTGGTGGATGAGCATGATCCCTTTCTTTTATGTTTTTACAACAGGACCCAACGTGGGACTCCACTGGATTGACATGGCCGGGTGGCTTGACGACAGGCCGAGCGTCAACACATTCCTGAAGACGTTTCAGTTCGTCTTGCTGGCGGTGGGGATTGTGGGGACTGTCTATTTATGGAGAAATATCTGGCTTCACCAAGGTCGCCCGATGCCGCTGATCAGTGTCCTGGTGCTGATCGCCAATGCGGTTTGGTGGTTCATTTTGCGACCCAGGAACGCCTTCGTGTGGGCTACGATTTTTCACAGTATTCAATACCTGGCCATCGTGGTCTTCTTTCACGTCAAGGACCAGATGGGTCGCCCGAATCAACGCCACGGCGTCACGTACCATGTACTTTGGTTCTACGGGGCATGCGTTTTGCTGGGGTATGCCCTTTTCAGCTGTTTTCCACAGGCTTACGTCTTAGCAGGATTCGGTCCCGTGGAAAGTGTGTTGCTGGTTGGCGCCGCGGTTAACATCCACCATTTTTTCGTCGACGGCTACATCTGGCGACTGAAGAAGACGGACGCCAATCGTACGATTGTGGATACAGGGGCTACCGCGCCCCTCTAGAAACCAAGTGCTTTCATTGCAACTCGGATAGGAACGCCGCCTGGAAACCGCAAGTTGATGCATCAGAAATCTCTCAAAGATTGTCTTTACAAAGCCGCGTTTGTAGTTGGCATCGTGATATTTTTTCTGGCGTTTGCGCTGGGTTTTTGCGATTCGATCAGAGTGCATAAGCATATTCCTCCGGTGGGCGTCACGTACCGGACCGGTATCGAGTCGCTCAAAGAACAGAGAAAAGACGACGACCTGGCATCCCAGCTACGATTAGCTCTCGACTTGGATTTGGGCCGTCCCGATAAATTCAACTTGCACTACGAACTGGGGATGTTACTCGATTCGCAAGGCAAGCCGATGGAAGCGATTCATCATCTGCATCGGTGCGTGCAAATCAACTCCGATCACATCGGGGCCCTCAACCATCTGGCGTGGGCTCTGGCTACCTGTCCCGACCCCCAGTTGCATCCATCTCTAAGATCGCAAGCCGTCGAGTTGGCGCGGCGAGCCTCGAAACGGCTTGCAAACAAAAACCCGGGAGTGCTCGATACCCTGGCGGCCGCGCATGCGGCTGTGGGGCAATACGAACTGGCGGTCACAACAGCCGAGTCTGCGCTGAAATTGGCTGCCAAGCAACAGAGCAACGCGTTGGCCGAAGAAATCCGCACCAGACTCCAACTCTACAAAGAATCCAAACCGTTCTACCGAAGGCCGAAACCATTCGGCAAGGATCGGCCAAACGGCGCAAGTTCCAATCAGTAACTGCCTGACCGCCAGGCAAATCTACAGATACCACACAAGTGTCTCCTGCCGGGAATGCGGCAGGATAGTTTTTATATAAGCCTAGGTGTGGTAGTCCGCATTGATCCGCACATAGTCGGCCGTCAAGTCACAGGTCCAGAAGCGAGTCTGGCTCTGACCCTCCCCGAAACGCAACCCGATCTTCGTTTCATGGTGGTTACGCATCGACTCGGACAGTAACGACGCATCAAAAGCAATCGGGACGCCCTGGCCGTAAATCGGAGTCCCATTCAGTGATACGTCCAACTGTTTCGGATCAAAAGAAATTCCGGAGTAGCCCGCGGCCGACACAATTCTTCCCCAGTTCGGATCCGCTCCCGTGATCGCAGTTTTTACCAGCGGACTCTGGGCGATTGTTTTGGCAATTTGACGCGCGTCAGCTATCGAACGGCAACCACCGACGTCGATTGTCACCAGGTGAGTGGCTCCCTCCCCATCTGCGGCGATGGCCCGTGCCAAGTCCCCACATACCTCCTCGAGCGCAGCAGCAAATGCGCCAGTTTCACCAATTTCCATGACCGGGTGCTGGCACTGGCCGTTTGCCAAAAACAATACCGTGTCGTTGGTACTGGTGTGTCCGTCGACAGTGATACAGTTAAAGGTTCGATCACAGATCTCAGCCAGCAATTGTTGTGCAACCTCTGACTCCAATGCGGCATCGGTCATCACCAGTCCCAGCATCGTAGCCATGTCGGGAGCGATCATACCGCTGCCTTTTGCGACTCCCGCAATTCGAATCTCTCCCTGTGGTGTCGCTACCGAGCGACAGGCAAGTTTGTGAACCGTATCGGTCGTCATCAATCCCCTGGCAACCGCCAACAAGGAATCAGAATCGGAAACAAGTTGGCCGGCGGCCGTCGGAATTCCGGTCCGCAAACATTCCATCGGCAAGTACTCGCCGATGATGCCGGTCGACATGACCAACACATTCTCAACCGATGTACCACATGCATCGGCCGTGATCTGGGCGATTTCCCTGTTGTCTTCCGCTCCCTGTTGCCCGGTACAGGCATTGGCGTTTCCCGAATTCACCACGACAGCTCGAATGGCTGCACCCGGCGTACGCTGCCGGTCCCAATCCACCGGCGCAGCGCAAATCAGATTTTTTGTGTAAACACCTGCTGCCGAGGCGGGCACGTCGCTGACAACCAACGCAAGATCTTCCCGCTTCGCATCCTGCTTGATACCACAATGAATTCCGGCAAAACGAAACCCTCGAGGCAGTAGATCGGACATGGCGTTCCTCGAAGTTATAAAATCGCTTTCGTCTCGGGAAATCCAAACATCAAATTGAAATTTTGAACGGCCGTTCCGGCCGCTCCTTTGACCAAATTGTCAAGGCAACTGATCGTGATCACTCGACCGCGCACAAGACGCGCCGTGATGTCACAGAAATTTGTACCTGCCGAGTCTTTCGTGCCCGGCAAGTGCTCGACAACCCGCACGAAAGGAGCATTGGCATAAAACTCGTGCAAGGACTCGATCAGTTGCTCTTCGGTCACTCCCGCTAACGGTCGAGCATAACAGGTTGTCAGAATGCCCCGGTCCATCGGTACCAAGTGGGGAGTGAAAATCGCCGATACCGCTTCTCCGGCTACCTGAGACAGGACCTGTTCTATCTCTGGAGTGTGCCGATGGCGACCCACATTGTAAGCCGCAAGGCTTTCGTTGCACTCTGGGTAGTGGGTGATCAATTTCGGTGTTCTACCAGCCCCACTCACTCCGCTCTTCGAGTCGATGATGAGATCATTCGGTTCAATCCGCCTGGCGGCCAACAACGGCGCCAACGCGAGAATGGCAGATGTCGGGTAGCAACCCGGGTTGGCAACGAGGGAAGATGGCGGTATCTGGCTACCGAAAATCTCGGGAAGCCCGTAAACCACGTGGCCCACCCGGTCCGGATCCGGGTGCTTTTGTCCATACCACTCCTCATACACCTGGACGTCATTCAAGCGATAGTCAGCACCAAAATCAATCACGCGACGATCCGCATCCAGCAACAGTCGCACGACGGACGCCGATGCGCCGTGCGGCAGGCAGCTAAACACGCAATCTGTCTTGGCCGCCACACTTGCCGGCTCGGCATTTTCCAAGTTTAAGTCAAGGCGTCCCGCAAGTTGGGGGTGCACGTGATCCACACGGGGATTGCCTTCCTGTCGACTCGTAATGCAGGTTATTTCAACTTCATCGTGGCGCAACAGAATCTTCATCAATTCCAGGGCGGCATACCCGGTAGCCCCCATGATTCCGACTCGTACCATGCTATTCCCAACCTTTCTTAATCAGGGACGATTTCTGCCACTGACGTTCTTCTGCCAATATACAACTGGCAAGATTCAAACCAAAGGGGCGAGCTTCGCGCTTTCCGGTTTTGCAGCTCAAACCAACCTCGCGAAAAAAGGGGCCGTGCATGTCGTTTGAACTGTTAACTTGACAGCCATCGTCACTCAGCCGTCCTCAGCCTGGCCCTCGAACAGTGCCATAAATTCCCCCAAAATCATCGCTGTCGCTCCCCAAACAAAATATTGATGATGCCACCACCCAGCAGCCCGAAACGAAACCCCCTCCCGAGACATCCGACGACTCGTTTTCCTCCCGGGATCGACAAGATGGGATAGCGGGAGTTTCAGTAGTCGAGCAACTTCCTGCTCGTTGGGGCGCATTTCACATTTCCCATGGTGAATTCCCACATGGGGCAGAATGCGAAAATTACTCACAAAAACAACCAGCGGAGAAAGAGTCCCCAGCACCGACACTTGCTCGTTGGAGACCTGAAGTTCTTCCTCAAGTTCCCGGAGAGCGGCCACTTCCGCTGTTTCACCGGGTTCAACAAGTCCTCCAGGCAAACTCACCTGCCCGGCATGGTCTGGCAAATGCGAAGGACGCACCGTCAGTGGCAGGTACCATTCACCTTGATCCTGATAAAGCAATATGGTCGTTGCCGCTTCACGGACATTGTGCGCGGCCGGACCTTCCTGACGCCCGTAGGTCAAGTCTGAACTCCACTTGCGATGTGCCACCGGGCCGGGCAACTCTCCCTGTAGCCTGGTCCGCAGCAATTCGGCCAGGTCCTGCTCTGAAAAGTCCTTCATCCTTGTCTAGATACCTAACGATTGGGTATGGGTCGGCACGACGGCGACAACTCCCGTTTTGTCGCCCAGCCCTGTGATTCTCCTGCAAAAGTGCAAACCGGACAATGACAAACTGCGGGAGGAAATGACGGCAACTACATCAACTCGGCACCGGGCGCCTGTCTCTGTCGCCAAGTGCATTGCACACCAACGTTGGCTGACGGACGCTTGTTAGAAAGAACCTTCGTAGAGCAACCCACGTGCACCGGGAGTCTTGAGACCAGGGTTGACCGGCAGGTCGCCGTCGCAGAACCTCATTTTTATCAGCCTCATTCCGTCTTCTGCTCAACTCGATAGATGGCAAATGATTCGTTCTGGTGACCGTCGTTCGGGTACACCAGCCGACTGGCGGAGATGCGCGCCGGGATCTCACTCCGGTCGACCACCAGGTAATGACAACCGAACTGCCCGGCAAAACAGAGTAGCCGTTCTTCGGAATGTTCTGTCAACGATTGATTCCAGTGCCGTGTTCCGTGGGAGTCTTGTGACTGATGAATCTCTTCAATTCGTTGCCACCAGGTGACAACGTTCTTTGCGTCTTGTGGAATATCTTTCCAAACGACCACTTCACTTCGGCCGCAGTACCACTTGAAGGTCTGCTGGTGAAGGGGAGTCAGAAAGCGATCCGTGGGAGACGTATGCTCAGTGATCCAACGGCAGGCGTTTCTCCAATCCCCGTATTTCTTGTGCGGTTCTTGATCTCCCCGAACTTCCACCGGCCAGGCTTGCGCGTCGGCCTCTGGCCGACCGTCGCGCCAGGCATCCTGCCGGGTGATGACGAGCCCCAGTAGGCAGACGACCACGAGCATCGACCGTAAATTTCTGCTGGAACTCAGGGGCGCAGCTGCAAAGCGATTCAACACGGATACAATACCCAAACTGACCCCCAGCGGAACGGCAACATCCCCCAGCCGGTACCAATAGTAACGCAATAATCTGGCAGCGAGGTCCGGTTGCGTCAGGGTGGCCTGGTCAATGATGATTCCCACGATCGTCAAACCGAGTGCACCCGCTACAAATCCATGAATCCGACGAAGACGTGTCTCACGAAAAGTTGGCCACAACAGCAGGCACCACGTTACGACCAGGGCCACATGAGGTGCAATTCTTGAAATGGGCTGCAGGTGAATGACAAGATGGTGTGCCAGCCGCTTAAAAACATAAATGTGGTTGGCTTGCTCAATTGTTTCCGCAGCGACACCTTGAGTCATACTCCACGCGGGTACCACACCCGCCAACGCCAAAATAAAGCCACACATGATTCCCGGCAGCATGGAGGCAATCGCAGGCCTTTCTTTTCCAGAGACAATCCAGGCCGACGCTGTCGCAACACAGGACCAGCCCCCCACCAACACGTGAAAGACGGCGGCCGCACCCATGAGAAGCCATGTTTCGTTCCAGCGACCTTTTACCAGCGATCCCAACCCGAAAAAAACCAGGACGTAGGCCACACTTTTGCCTTCGATCCCACCAACAACCCATTCTCCCATCATATGGCAATGGTGCAGGGTTAACAGAAACAGGGCTGCAGACACCAGGGATGCCCAGCGGCACGGCACCACGGCCAAACTGAGTCGCCGCCAGGCAGTCGCCATCGCCCACCAGGTTACCAGGCGTCCCAACCAGGCGTAGGCTGAAAGACTCATCCAACGAGTCAGCCAGCCCGTCGACCAGAAGAACGCCCAGTGAGCGTCGGCCGATCCAAGAAAATGATCTCCCGGACACCATACCGGGTTCCAGAAGTGTTTTGCCTTGGCCAG
>PBTE01000214.1 GCA_002726515.1 Planctomycetaceae bacterium
AATCGGAGCCCGTTGAAGAATCCGAAGAATCAACGGAGGAAAGCGAAGATACGGAAAAATCGGAGCCCGTTGAAGAATCCGAAGAATCAACGGAGGAAAGCGAAGATACGGAAAAATCGGAGGACTGAACCGGCCGTACAAGCCGGATGACTGGCAACTCGACTAAAATTGCCCAGCGACCCCGTGGTATTAACCATTGGGGTCGTTTTTTTCGATATGGGCGCCAGTGCAATCAAATCCCGCTTACTTCTTCAGTTATCTGGGGTGCTGCAGAACCCGGGCTAGCACTGCCGATAGTCCAGTTTGTCGAGAATGCAAAACACCGGATCCAGATAACAGATCAGAGTAACATGGCCAAATCAAAAAACAGAATAGGTTCAGCGGTTCAAACACCGCTGGAGACTTACCTCCGCGAAATCAATGAAACGGCATTGCTCACTGCCAAGGACGAATGTCAGTTAGCCGATGCCATTGCCCAGGGTGACGTTCGAGCCCGGGACCACATGGTGCGAGCCAACCTGCGTTTGGTCGTCAACATTGCTCGCGGATACACAGGCAAAGGGCTTGGACTTCAAGATCTGATCGAGGAAGGAAATCTGGGATTACTGAGGGCCGTCGAAGGCTTTGACCCGACCATGGGCACCCGTTTCAGCACCTATGCCAGCTATTGGATCAAGCAGTCGATCAAACGGGCCCTGATCAACTCGGCCAAAACGATTCGCATACCTGCTTACATGGTTGAACTGCTCTCGAAATGGCGACGGGCAAATGCCCGCCTGAGCGAAGAACTCGGCCGGACACCGACTCCCGAGGAAATCGCGCGTGTTCTGGGTTTGCCGAAAAAGAAACTGCCTATCATCAAAAAAGCGATTAAGATCTACAATTCCACCCCGCAAACCGACCAGACCGAAGCCGGGTGGTCCCTGGGAGAGATGATTGAAGACGACCGCATGAAAACGCCGGAAGACGAGTTGGTCGAACACGATATGCTGAAACACGTTCAATCGATGCTGGACACCATGGATCAGCGCGAAGCAACCGTCCTCCGCATGCGTTTTGGATTGGAAAATCTGGAACCACGGACGCTTAAAGAAATCGGTGAAGAACTGGGCCTGACCCGGGAACGAGTCCGCCAAATTGAAACAGAGGCCCTGGGCCGACTGGCCGACAGCCTGAAAGATCCTCACGAAAGACGGGCAAATCAGCTGGCCCATGCTTGAGCCGCCAAAAAAGGATGCGGGTCTACCGGCGGGAAACGAGTCCGGATTTTTCCGGCTACCTTCCGCTTGCTAATGGCCCCGGGTATACTCTACGGGTTGTTGATTTCTAAGCGAAAGAGCAACTCATGGCTGCTGCCACCGATCTGGATTTAAAGCAATACATACGGAACATTCCTGACTTTCCCAAACCGGGAATCCTCTTTCGCGACATCACGCCCTTGCTGGCCGACCCGATTGCTTTCCGGGAAGTAAACCGCCGCCTGGCCAATCACTATCGGGACACCCGAATCGACGTTATCGTGGCAGCAGAGGCTCGTGGGTTCATTTTTGCTGCACCACTGGCGATCGAGTTGGGTGTCAGTTTCGCTCCCATCCGCAAACCTAACAAACTGCCATTCGACACGCACGCATTCCATTATGAACTCGAATACGGCACCGATACGCTCGAAATGCACATCGATGGCGTCAGTCGGGGACAACACGTGCTGGTGGTCGACGATTTGTTGGCCACAGGAGGCACAGTGAAAGCATGCTGCCAACTGCTGCAGAAAACCGGAGCCCATGTCGCAGGATGTGCGTTTTTGATTGAGCTGACTGGATTGAACGGGGCTACGCGGATCGCTCCGCACTCCGTCTTCAGCCTCATTCAATACACTTAATGTAGCCAGCTTGCCACAAAAGTGCGTGAATGTGCCGGCTGAGTAATCTAAGTCCCTCTCATAAAATTTTCCTGCTACCCACTCTCGGCCGCATGCAGTGGTATTTCTATTTGTCTGACTGGCAGGGAAAAAATCGATTATCCGGCCAAACGACAAAAACAGGAACTCGGATTGAATCCCAGGCCGAATTATCTGTTACGTGGCCGTGAACCGATTTCAAACGGTGGCCGGTCCCTAACCAAACTTTTCACCAATAAAACCCGATGTCTCATTTTTTGCACGTCTACCGTTCAGCGGTAGGTCGATTCGGAAGGGAAACCATGCGAAAACTAGCCACACTCGCCGTACTGGCGTCAGTAATGTTCCTGACAAGTCAGTTGCACGCCCAACTGTCGTACATCTCAGCCCTCGCAAGCGGTGCGTCCGACTGCGAAGCGAGTGATTGTGATGCGGCTGACGACTGCACCGCCTCAAGCTGTTGCTCTTGCGATCAGAGTGGTGTCTTCTTTGATGCTGAAATCACTTTTTTCCGGTTCCATAGCAGTGCCGGGATTCACCCCAGCAACGAATTCGATTTCGAAACCAGCCCACGAATCACCCTGGGGTACCGCAATCCTGATGGCCTGGGAACGCGAGTACGCTATTGGGAATACGACCACCAAAACCACAGTGACACGTCTCCTTACGACGTTGACACCTACAACGTGGACGTGGAAGTGTTTGAAGAAATTTCCCTCAGTTCCTGCACTTCGATCGAGTTGAGTGCCGGCTTTCGTTACAACGAATTCGACCAGTTCTCTGATGACGACGCCCCCAGCGTCGGTCCAGGTCTTGGCACGTATGCGTTCGACGGATTCGGCGCCATTGTCGGCATCGAGACCAGGCGCAGCCTGTCTAGCAACGGCGCAATCTACGCCCGCTTGCGACAAGCCGTCTTAATGGATGACTACGACCTCAACAAGGACTCTGAGGTGAGTGACGGCACCCTTCACGACACTGTCGTCGGCATGACAGAAATCGCTTTGGGCTACGAAACCTCTTTGGCTTCTTCAGGATGTTACTCCGTGAACGGGCGCGTCGGCGTCGAGTGGCAACAGTGGCATAACTACCTGGCGGGCGTGTGGGACACCGGCTTTGCCGGATTTACGGCGGGTGTTTCGGTCGATTACTAATTTTTGCGCCCGACAAGAACGCAAAACTGCCTGGTCGGATGGCGAGTCAATCGCCATCCGACCTTTTTTTGAGACGTTCTTAGCGAACCATTGGATCTGGCCCGGCGAGATTTCTTGCCGATGTCCCCAAAACAGCAGTTGCTAGCCCTCCCTGAAAAACGTTTTCTCCCCAAACCGACTACCGCATCCTGTCCGTTAAAAAATGACGGCTGCGTCAAGTCTTCTGATTAGAAAGCCTCTACCTTTTCTATCGATTCTTCCACGAATTCTAAAAAATCCCACCTTTGGGAAAGTAGTACACCGAAGGATCAGGTAAGCGGCCCCGGTTGTAACCACCGGGCGTGACGCGTACGTCAGAGTGGCGCCGAGCTGAAAAAGGGATTTTACACGTTCCTGGCACCTCTTTAGCATTCCTGTACATTTTCAAAACAGGATCGGACGCGCCTACGAGCCAACCTTGCAGGGTGTCCGGGCGTGGGAGAAGGTCTCCCGGGAATAGACGGTCACCCTTTATTAGGACCGCGGTGTTCTCTGTTCGAGTCACCCGAAATGACGATCCAGGGGAGAGAAAAGGATGAAGAAAACAGTCATTGGAACATGCACGCTGGTCCTGTGGGGAGTCGCGACATTTCAAGCGGGTGCTCAACAAGCCGTCCTGACTTCTTCCATGTTCGGCGAAGGTCCTGGATGCGCCGTCGGTTGTTGTGACGAGGGCGAAGCCCCCGTTTGTGGATGCGAGGTCGGATGTGGTGTGGCAAACGACTGCGACCAAAGTGGCCTGGTCGTTGACACCGAAATGACATTGTTTCGCTATCACCACTCTGAAGGGATCGTCAAGAGTCAAGAGTTCGACTTCGAGGCCGCCCCTCGCATCACTCTGGGTTTCCGCGGGCCGGGCGGACTGGGAATTCGCGGCCGTTGGTGGAAATACGACCACTCGAACAGTCTGGCCGGCGTGGAAACCTACAACATCGACGTGGAATTGTTCGAAGAACTTCAACTAAGTTCTTGCACAACCGTCGAACTCAGTGGTGGATTCCGCTACAACGGTTTCAATGAGTCCGGCTTCCTCGCGGACTCTCCGGAAGGTGAAGTCACTAGAGACACACAACGTTTTAACGGCTTCGGTGGTGTACTGGCCATCGAGGCAAACCGGTCACTTGCCATGGGTGGCTCACTCTACACGCGACTCCGCGAAGCCATCCTGATGGACGATTGGCACAAAGGAAATACTGTTAAAGCTGACGTCGTGCTCGCCGTGACAGAAATTGCTTTTGGTTACGAGTTTAGTATGCCCGTGATCTCTTCCTGTTATTGCATGAACAGTTTCCTCGGTATCGAATGGCAAAACTGGCACGGCTTCGATGCGGGCAATGACAGTGTTGGTTTCGCAGGCATCGTCACGGGGTTCTCCCTGGAGTTTTGAGTCAACATTCTTCGGGAAAATCCAATGGCCCGACAGCCATCTTTCCTGGTTGTGCATTTTGGTGGCAGACAGATGGGGAAAGCCCTTGCTTGACCCAATCATGCACCGCCACATGAGGGCGGGCAAAGCGGCTGCTAGCAACTGGGCAAACTGCAGTAGGTTCTGGTAACACTTGGTGCTAGAATCCCGCCCCCCTTGTGGGGAAAATCCGATTCACCTCTTAGGTCTGTGCCATGACTTTGCAGTTTTCTCATCGAATCATCCACTGTTTGATACTTGTCGCGGTCTCCCTGAGCACACGACCTGCCAGCCACGCTCAGCAGCCACTGGCGGAACAAGAGCCAACTGCCCGGATTGCCGACAACCGCACGCCGTTGCAGCCCGCCGCGACCCTTCCGGCACCCTTTCAACTCTCAGCAGAGGAACAGCGAAGGATCGATTTGATCCTGCAGCACTGGGAAAACAAGACCGGGCATATTCGACATTTCAGCTGTAAATTTTATCGCTGGGAATATCAACCACAGTGGGCAAAAGATGCCTGGTCTCAGTCTGTCGCACGTACCGTCAGCGAGGGGATGATTGATCACCAGACACCCGATAAGGCGAACTTTCAAGTCACGAAGTTCCAGGTGCTACAAGGCAAGGGAAACGACGGTAAGCCGGCATACCATGCGGAAAAACATCTGGAACATTGGATCTGTGATGGCACCAAGATTTACGAGTACGAGCCACGGCAGCAACACGTTATTGAACGCAGGCTGCCACCAGAATGGCAGGGTAAGTCCATTTTGGAAGGACCCTTGCCATTTTTGTTCGGAGCCAAAGCGGAAACACTGAAGAGAAGATATTGGATCAAGGAGCTAACGCCTCAGGTCAAGGAAGAAATCTGGCTCGATATTCATCCTCGTAATCGTCAGAGTGCCGTCAACTTTCAAAGTGTGCAAGTCATGCTGGCAGCTTCGGACTTCCTGCCCAACGGGATGCGCATCGTGCGCCATGACGGAAGTTCCATGACCTTCAGTTTCTTTGATCGAACAGCAAACTCGCGCAGAATGATACCCCATGTGAGCGACCTGTGGGGAGGCAAGTATCGACCTACGATTCCGGCGGGTTGGAAACGTGTTGTGGAAGACCAGACGGGTCCCGTAACGGAAAAAAAACGGCGTCTCTTACCGCGCTAGACGAGCTTCTGAGATTTTGCGGACCCTGGTCTTTCGATATCGCTGTTGATTCTGAACGTGTCACTCCAGCCGACCATCTGTAAGGCACCGGCTGGCTCTTGAAAATGATCCGCAAACATCGTGAGCCACTAGAGAAAATTGCAACTGTGTCAGCAGTTTTGTGCACCACCTGCCCGGCACGGTAAAAAGCTTTTCCCCAATGCGTTGGGCCCCTATAATTCAGTCACCGTCTACATGCTCGACCAGTGCGCCCGGTTCACAGTTTTCTCCCTGTTTTATGCTGTCGCGTTCGAGGAATTCGTGCTCCTGAGGTTGACTCATACTCGATGTGGATTTCGCCCGGCCAGGTGGGCGCATGGACTGCTCCCGCTGTTGATGCTCACGCTTCCCAACTTTGGGCAATCGCTCGAAGGTGCAGAAGGTTCCGCTGCCAGGTTGATCCGGGTCCCGCTCCCCATTACGGGAGCCGTCGATGATCAGGTGAAACGGAAGATCGACCAGGCTTTAAATGCGTTTTCTAATCATGAACCGCGGCCTATACTCGTTCTGGAGTTTTGGACTGCTGATGAAGTAGGAGGGCAAGGAAGCCAATTTGAACGTTCCTTTGCTTTGGCACGCTATCTGACCAGTGATCGTGTGCGTCATGTCCGAACGGTCGCTTACCTGCCGCAGTCCCTCACAGGTCATGCCGTGCTCGCCACCCTGGCCTGTGAAGAGATTGTCATGCATCCGGAGGCCGAGTTAGGTGAAGCCGGCATTGACGACAACACGATTGATCCAACGATTCGCAGTGCCTATCGCGAAATCGCAGACCGTGCACGAACCATTCCGTCATCCGTTGCACTGGGCATGTTGGACCGGCGTTTGGAAACGTTCCAGGTCGAGACGCCCGGTGGAAACCGTTACGTCTTAGCCGATGAACTCGACCAGTTGAAGCAGGAAACTGCTATTTCTTCAATTGACACGATCATCCCGACAGGAGAAATGGGAAAGTTTACCGGTCGCGAGTTACGTCTGCAGTACGGCTGGGTGTCGCGACTGGCCAAGGATCGTACGGAACTGGCAAGCGCTTTGGAACTGCCTGGTGAACGACTTCTGGTCACTCCATCGACAAACGACGGACAGTGGAAGCCGGTTCAGATCAAGATCACGGGGGCCATCAATGCGTCCACACGCCTGCGTGTCCAACGGGGTATCGAGGATTTCCGCAAAACGCAGGACGTCAACTTCATCTGCTTGTGGCTGGACAGCCCCGGCGGTTCTCCCGCAGACAGCCTGAGCCTGGCACATTACCTGGCTGACCTGGCTGACAGCCAGATTCGGACAGTCGCCTACATCCCGGCAGAAGCCCGGGCAGACGCGGCCTTGATTGCCTTCGCATGTGACGAAACAGTGATGCACAAAAATGCGTTGATGGGCGGATCAGGCGTGTATCAAATGGACCCTCAACAAATTCAAGATGTGCGCACTGCTCTGAGTGCGGAGCTTGCCGTCAAGAAATCCGCCAGCTGGTCACTCCCCGCAGCGATGCTCGATCCCGAGTTAAGCGTTCGAGAATATCAACTACGTGGTCGATCGATCACCAAGTATTTTTGTGCAGAAGAGCTCGCTGAACAGTCCGATCCTGACCGCTGGAAACCCGGAGCTGAAGAAAGTGCCCAAGGCGAACTTTATGTGAGTCACGCTGACCAAGCTGAACGGGTCGGGCTGGCCACACACGTCGTCGGTAGCTTCGACCAATTCAAACAACTTTATCACTTGACCGACGATCCCACGTTGGTCGAACCTGGTTGGGCCCAGCAACTCGTAGCGGCATTAGCCTCGCCCGAGTTGGCAGCCACACTCTTGTTCGTAGCCAGTTTCGCGCTGTTCTTTGAGTTTTCATCACCCGGCCTGGGGATCGGGGGCTTCGTCTCCTTGCTCTGCTTCCTGCTTTTCTTCTGGAGTCAATTCCTACAGGGGACCGCTGGCTGGTTAGAAGTCTTGCTGTTCGCAGGAGGCATTTCCTGTGTAATCCTGGAGATCTTCGTGATACCGGGTTTTGGTATCTTCGGTTTAGGGGGTGGTGCAATGATCATCACCTCCCTCGTACTTGCCAGCCAAACCGTGCTGCAAATCCCCCAAAATGAATACCAAATCACCGAACTTCGCAACTCGCTGTTGACGATCAGTGCGGCAGGGGCAGGATTGGCCGTTTCCGTGTTCCTGGCTCGGAAATACGCCCACCAGATGCCACTCTTGAAGAACGTTCTGCTAATTCCACCTGCCGGTGATGATCTGGATGAGCTCGTGTACCGGGAATCGCTTGTTGATTTTAGTTACTTGCTAGGCCAGGATGGCACAACAACAACCAAGTTAACGCCGGCCGGAAAAGCCCGGTTTGCCGAGGAGTTGATCGACGTCGTGAGCCAGGGCGAACTCCTTCCAGCAAATACCACCGTGCAAGTCGTTGAAGTGCATGGCAATCGAGTCGTGGTGGCACGTGTGATATAAAAGTTCTGCGTGTTTGGCGCCCGATCATGAAAAACAGGTCGGACTACCCGCACATTCGGCGAAGTGCATCGAGAGTGCTGGAAGGAAATGATCCTACATGAGAGGGCGATTCGCTTTTGTGTACTTTAAATTTCCTCAACTGTTCAATTCGTCCAGGAAAAAGAGTCTAGGATCGAACACTGCATGCGCGGGTCAGCAGGTGGTGGATTCCCACACGTAAGGAAAGCATTCAGCCAGCCTCTCGCACTTAAATCCTCAACCGAGAACACCGAAAAACAACATGTCAATGCTTCTCTGGCCGTTACTACTCTTGCTACTGGCAATCGCTTTTATTGCGTTAGAAATGTTTATTCCTTCAGGAGGCGCCCTGGGACTACTGGCGGTATTGTCGGCGATTGCTGCGGTCGTTGTGGCCTTTTTCACTGGGGGGTCCGTTTGGGGAACGACTTGGTTGGCTGTTGTCACGGCCGTCCTTCCGATTTCAGCCCTCATTGCCATTCGAGTTTGGCCCCTTACTCCTCTAGGCCGAAGGATGACCTATCGCCCACCTCTGGCAGACAAGTTTGACAACCAGCAACGCTCACAGTCACTTGTAGGCCTCAAGGGCCGTGCTCAAACCGTAATGCTTCCTGCCGGCCGTATCCTCATCGAGGGTCAAATGCTGGATGCAGTCAGCAATGGGACGCCTATTGAAGCAGGAGATGTCGTCGAGGTCATTCAAATCGAAGGCAATCATATCGTGGTCCGACCGGCTGACCAAATTCCCGCGAACAAAAAAGAGTCTCAGGAAGACATCCTCTCGCAACCTATTGAGACGTTGGGACTGGACGAACTGGAAAATCCGCTCTCTTGACAACCGGGGCTGAGATACCCAGACTATGGTTGAATTGTTCTTTGCGCGAACGGCCAGCACAATTTTTAATACTGCAAAGTCAGCTTCAGGGTGTGGGGAGATTTTTTTCTGTGGGGTCGGCAGTTTTCATCGGCGGGATCGTTGTTTGCATCGTCCTTGGCCTGATTTTTCTGGTTATTTTTGCCAGGTTTTTTGGGCTGTGGATTCAATCGGTGCTAACGGGAGCAGGAGTCACCTTCTGGGAGCTCGTGCGCATGTATCTTCGCAAGGTCCGTCCAGGCACCATCGTCCGCGCTAAAATCATGGCAGTCCAGGCCGGATTGCAGGACGAATTTGAAATGACGACCAACGCCCTGGAAGCTCATTTTCTTGCAGGTGGTGACGTACCACGGATGGTCCAAGCACTGATCGCGGCCAACAAAGCGAAAACCATTGAATTGGATTTTCGCTTGGCGACGGCGATTGACCTGGCCGGCCGTAATGTTCTGGAAGCCGTACAAACGAGTGTCTATCCCAAGGTGATTGACTGCCCTGCCAAAGAGGGTTCGAGACCGACGTTGGACGCGGTCGCCAAAAACGGAATCCAATTGAAGGTCCGGGCACGTGTCACGGTCCGTGCCAATCTGCAACAATTGATTGGCGGGGCTACGGAAGAAACCATCATTGCCCGGGTGGGTGAAGGAATCGTCAGCGCCATTGGTTCTGCCGACACTCATGAAGACGTTTTAGAAAACCCGGATCGCATTTCAAAGACCGTACTCTCACGGCGTCTGGACTCGCAAACTGCTTTTGAAATTGTATCGATTGACATCGCCGATATCGATGTGGGTGACAACATCGGGGCTCGCTTGCAAGCGGACCAGGCCGAAGCCGATACGCGTGTTGCGCGAGCAAGAGCCGAAGGCCGCCGCGCTATGGCCGCCGCGGCTGAGCAGGAAGAAATCGCCAGAATCCAAGAGAGCCGGGCCCAATTAGTCAACGCCGAATCAGAAGTCCCCAAAGCAATGGCCGATTCGTTTCGTTCCGGAAAACTGGGGATCCTGGATTATTACAAACTTCGAAATGTACAGGCCGACACGGAAATGCGATTGGCTATCGCCAAACCGGCTGCTGCCAACTAGAACCCCATGTTCACGATACACTTCATACCTCAGCTGTTTGCTGACGTCGACTTGGAAAATCTAGGACGGTTTATCATACCGTTGTTGGTATTCGTGTTCTGGGTCATTGGCGGCCTGTGGAAACTGGTGACCTCCGCCGCCCGTAACCCCGGAAAACAACCTCCCGGACAACCCGGTCAGATACCTGGCCAATTGCAACCAGGTCCGGAAGATGCTTGGCCGGTGGAATCTGGGATGGAAGACTTCCTACGTCGACTGGTTGAAGAAAACAATCCGACCCCGGACAGAAACGCGCCACCCGCCGATGTACCGTTCGACGACAGACTGGTCGAGGTAGAAACCGTGGAACCAGTGTCACTGGCTGATCCACCGCGAACAGGGATGCCGAAATTCGGTTTGGAACGTCAATTTTCTCACCTGGAAAGCTCCGTTTCTCAAGTCGACGAGAAACTGGATGCACACATCCACGAAAAATTTGATCGCCGACTGGGAAAACTGGCACACCAGGATCCCATCGAATCATCGAGGTCCGAAGAAACCTCGCAGCCGGATGCCACAGTTTCGGCAGCAAGAAATTTGTCTGCAGAAGTCATGGCCTGGGAGGAGCCGGCCGCAGCGCTCCAGGATCCTGCCAAGTTACGGCAGGCCATCATCCTGAACGAAATCCTACAACCTCCACTACATCGCTGGCAGGAGTAAACAACCGGTGACCAACATTAACATTACACCAGAAACAACTCGCATTGGTTGGATTGGCACGGGCGTGATGGGAACGAGCATGTGCTCACATCTCATCTCCAAAGGCTTCAAGACAACCGTCTACAACCGTACAAAATCGAAATCCCAGTCGCTGCTGGACCAAGGAGCAAAATGGGCGGATTCGCCTCGAGGCGTCGCAGAGGGTAGTGACGTGGTATTCTCGATTGTTGGTTTTCCCAGTGATGTACGCAATGTTATCCTGGGCAATGACGGAGCTCTCGAGGGCTGTTCCGCGGGCAATGTGCTGGTTGACATGACGACTAGTGAACCTTCGTTAGCCATTGAAATTGCAGAACAAGCTGCCGCACGCGAAGTCCCCAGCGTTGACGCACCGGTCTCTGGTGGTGATGTGGGTGCTCGTGAAGCCCGCCTTTCAATCATGATTGGAGGCGACAAATCGGTGGTCGATGCGCTCCAGCCCTGCTGGGACGCGATGGGGAAAGCCATCATTTATCAGGGCGGGCCGGGTGCGGGACAGCACACAAAAATGGTCAACCAAACCTTGATTGCCACCAACATGATCGGCGTCTGCGAAGCCTTGCTTTACGCTCATCAAGCAGGCTTGGACCTGGACACCGTGATGGAATCTGTTGCCTCCGGTGCAGCCGGCAGTTGGTCGCTATCCAACCTCGGCCCACGGATTATTCAAGGCAACTTCGATCCCGGATTTTTTGTAGAACACTTCATCAAGGACATGGGCATAGCCCTTTCCGAGGCAAAACGAATGGGGCTGTCTCTCCCAGGCCTGGCGTTGTCACACCAGCTCTACATTGCCCTTGCATCCCAAGGACACCAACGAGACGGTACGCACGCGTTGCAGCTTGCGTTGGCAAATTTATCCGGAATCGACTGGAAAAGCCGCTCCATGTAGTTCAACTGGGTCGAGCAAACCAAGCCGTTTCTGCACACGATCAGCACTTGCCCATGACACTGTAGATGTGCTAGATTCGGGAAAGAGTATTTTTTCTTTGCGCGGCGGTTGAGAAATAGCTCAATTTTTGTCACGAATGTACTGAAAATCAGGAGTTGGAATCGTAAGTGGGTACGAAAAAAACGGGAAAAGGCAGGCGAAAAGTCGGACGCAAGAAAAGACGGATGCGTGCCAAAATTCGCCATCGTAAGAAGTGATTCTCGGCTGAAAGCTGCCATTCGGTCTGCTGCGTCGACGCCCATCGCAAATGTTGTCGGGAAATGATTCGTCGTGAACTGCGACCCAAAGGCGGGTCATCTCAATGGTTGTTGGTCCCGCAGGTCGAACATGCATCTCTAGCCTGGGCGTTGGCCCGTGCTTGGGGCCTGCTACCCTTTGTCGAATCCACTTCGCGAAACACCCTAGTTCAAACCATCCGCCGACACGACGACGGTTGGGCTGACTGGGATCAACAACCGCAAGTAGACCCCCAAACGGGGAAACCCCGGGCGTTCACAGAAATGCCCCTGCAAGCCGCTCACGACATCTGGACCCGGTCGATTGACAGTTGCCGCGACCTGGGACCATTGGCACAGTTTCTAGTGGCAGCTCATTTCATTGCGCTGCGTCGTCATGGTGATTCGTCAGCGAGTGCTGAAGCGATTCGATTTGTCGACAAGTTTGAACGACGTTGTCAAGAGTGGCTCCTGGAGTGGCAGTCACTGGAACCAACCCAAAACACTCTCGATGCGGCCCGTAGAGCTCTTCGATTCCTGCAAATGTTTGACGAGATGAGTCTCTGGTTTTGCTGTGCAGACAGGAACGATGACAAACCGTTTCAAGATCCCGACGGTCAAACATTTGTATACCGCCCAGTAGGTTCCTCACATGTAACCTGTTCTCCCTGGCCATTCAGGAAATCTCAAATTCTGCTGAGCGTCACGGGCCGTGTGGTACCCCGTACTCGCTATACTGGAAGCGACCATCTGGCCCAAATGCCGCAGCAGAACCTGTCCCTGTCCTGGGAATTGATGCCAAATCTTTGATTGCAACCTCGGCATGCCACTGGCAGTCAGGGCGCGCATCTGGAATCCCTGACAATCGACGTGGCAAAAAAATCTTGCGAAGACTCCAAACGCACTTTCCAAACGTGAAACGCTCCTGGCAATGTTTTTCCGGTACTCGAACCCTTAAAAACTACAAGAATCCTACAACCGTCAGACACCGCGCCTTCCTCAACAATTGGCAGCTGCCTTTGTTTGACTTTGGCTGCTCGTTGAAATTAAGATAGAAGAAGAGTGTTACGCGGATTTCGGCGCGGAAAGCCTGTGCGTTTTCACTGACGGATTTGCGCGGACCGTTCAATGTCCCTATCTGAACAGGTTCTTGAGCACTGCTAAACTCACCCACAAGACCCGTGTCAGAAGCCTACACTGGTGCAATTTGCCAGCAGCGATCACCTTAACCACAATTCAGGCCGAAACTCCATGGAAATCACAGAAATGAGCATCGCATCTCCAGTCGTCTCTTGGCGCAAGCTGGTGAGATGCTTTTCCTGCTTTTTGCTGAGTCTCACTGCCATGTCGGCGGAACAGCAATTGAAGGCTGATGATTTAACCGTTACTCCAACCGCACACACACCCCGTCAGCTTGCACCCGGGGTACTGACCGTCATCTCTCCCGAACCCGAGGAAGAAGAAACCTTCAGCGGTCCGCGCCCATTGGTGGATGTTGTCAAGGGAATTGATAATTTGGATTGGAATCCAAATTTTACCCCCGAAACACGAACGCTGTTGGAACAATCGAAATCCGTCATTTATCGTCGCGCAATTTGGAATCTCGAGTTCGCGTTCATGCCCCTGCGATTGCTACACGTGGATATTCCACAGGCCGACGGACGGATGGAAAGCAAGTTAATTTGGTATTTGGTTTACCGTGTCAAGAACCATGGTCGCCACCTGATGCCAACACCGCAGGAAGATGCATGGGGCAACCAGCTGTTCAACGCATCTGAGGTAGGTCACTCCATACGTTTCTTTCCCAGGTTCATTTTAGTGTCTCATGAAAAAAAACAATCTCACATGGATCAGCTGTTACCGGCCGCACTCAAACAGATCAAAATACAAGAACGGCTGGGCCGTCCGCTACTGGATTCAGTGAGCATCAGTCAGGCAGACATCCCGATCAGTACGGAACGAGCTGACCACAGCGTCTGGGGGGTTGCAACCTGGACAGGTGTCGATCCGCACACCGACTTTTTCTCGGTTTTCGTCCGGGGCCTGACCAATGCTTACCACTTCACAGACTCGCCTGCAGACTTTCAACCTGGAAAACCGCCCGGATTTACACGGCGCACGGAGGCCAAAACCCTGCAGCTCAACTTCTGGCGACCGGGTGATTTTGTGCGGGAAAATGAACAGGAAGTCCGCTTCGGAATCCCCGGCGTGTCCGAACCCATTTCTGATCAGTCGGTCCTGCAACTCTACGGCCTGAACAAGCGTCTTGATTATCAATGGCTTTATCGCTAAAAAGGAGAGTATTCAGGTGGTTTCGGGTGGAAGCTCGAGCAAACTCACCGCGACAAGCGCCTTGATTAGGGACCGAAAAGCATGGCACATAAGAAGGGACAGGGCTCAAGCCGTAACGGACGTGACTCAAATGCTCAACGACGAGGCGTCAAAAAGTTCGGTGGGGAGCGTGTCGGGGTCGGCAATATCCTGGTAAGACAGGTAGGCAACCGATTTCATCCGGGTACGAACGTAGGACAAGGCAAGGATTTTACGCTCTTTGCATTGCAAGCTGGCATAGTGGCGTTTGACCGGAAAGGTCGGCGTATCAATGTGGTACCTGCGTAGCTTGGATGGCGCTGATTTAGGCCGAAACACTTGAAAGGTGGACCCGATCGCCAAACGGAATCGATCTACCAACAGACAATTTTGAATGATCGGGACGGTCTCTCGCGGGTCCGTCCTTTTTTAGTGCTCGTCATTCTTTTTTCCGACCACGTGTTGAGCAGTTAGAACGTGTTCGTCGACCGTATCATCATCGATGTAGAAGCCGGTTCCGGGGGCAACGGGTGCATGAGCTTCCGCCGCGAGAGGTATGTACCCAAGGGGGGACCCAACGGCGGTGATGGGGGACACGGGGGCAACGTGATTATTGTCGCGGAGAATGGTGTGGACAGTCTATCTCCCTTGGCCCACCACAAACAATGGAAAGCTGACCGTGGCGGTCACGGCACGGGTTCAGACCGCCATGGCCGCGCAGGCAAGGATCTGACAATCAAAGTGCCCCCAGGAACCATCGTCAAGGATTTTCGCAACAAGTTCGTTTTGAAAGATCTGGCCCGACTCGGAGATCGTGTCACCGCTGCACGAGGAGGCAAAGGGGGTTACGGCAATACCCATTTCAAGTCATCCACCAATCGCGCCCCACGCAAATTCACGATGGGCGAGCAAGGCGAGGCTCGCCGACTGGAACTCGAGCTAAAAATCATTGCCGACGTAGGTCTGATCGGACTCCCCAACGCCGGCAAAAGCACCTTGCTGAGCCGGATGTCCGGAGCCAGACCGCAAATTGCCGATTATCCCTTCACCACCAAATACCCAAATCTGGGTCAGGTCCGTTTGGCTCGCGAACGGTTTTGTGTGATGGCCGATATCCCGGGACTCATCGAGGGAGCTCATCGAGGGCAAGGACTAGGACACGAATTTCTACGACATATCGAACGAACAGAAATATTCGTTCACCTTGTCGAGCCAATACCCATGGATGCCAGTGATCCCGTCCAAAATTTCCATACCATTCGTGAAGAACTCGTCCAGTTCAACCCAGACCTGGGGAATCGGCGGGAAATTGTCGCCGTCTCGAAAGCAGAACTGCCTGGATCGACAGAGATTCAACAAAGATTGAAGGAAACTTTGGGGCGCGAAGTCCTCATGATTTCAGCGGCCACCGGAGCCGGACTGGACAAGCTGAAAACCGCCCTCGCACAAGCTCTGGATTCTGCAAGGAATTTGTCGTAGTCCCCGGTCTCAATATTTTTCCAAGGTGCTCCAATACAACACGATGGTCCAACAGGTACCACGCCCGCCCCTGGTAGCAGGGTGTCTGGGGCACAAATTTTGTTAAATTGACGAAGACAATGGACCAGAGTCACTCAAACTCGAATCTGGCCGAGTGGTTCAAATTTTAAAAGCTGTTTGCAATCGACTTCATCCGCCGCTTGAACATCATCTCGATGCCGCACATCACTCACCAGCCGTTGATTGTCATTGACATTGGGAACTCCTCAATCAACTGCGGTATTTTCCAGCGGGAACAAAACTCTATCGACAAAGAGCCTCAAACCGTTCTGCGTCTTGATACCCAGGTCGATTTTTCGGAACAATTAGCTGGTTGGATTCCCCACACACCGGCTGCGTGGTGGGTCGTTAGCGTCAATCGGCCAAGCGAAAATCGGTTGAGGCAATGGGTCACCCTACATCGAAAAGAAGATTCCTATCAAACGCTGCATCATGGTGAATTACCTATCCAGATTGGCGTGGACCTCCCCCAGAGTGTGGGAATGGACCGACTCGTAGCAGCCGTTGGGGTCAACGCGTTCCGGCCCGCTGACTCGCCCGCCATTGTCGTGGATGCGGGCTCAGCCATTACCGTTGATTTGGTCAGCAAGGCGGGAATGTTTCTGGGAGGTGTCATCTTGCCCGGTCTCTCCCTGGCAGCCAAGTCGTTGCATCAACATACCGATCAGCTTCCGCAAATCCAATGCGACTTGGCAGCGGTGATCGAGAAGGCAAAAAACTCCGCTATCGGGAATTCACAGCAACTGATCCTCTCATCCGGTAACCACCAACTGAAAGCTGATGACCTCCCAACATTCGTTGGCAAATCAACAGAACAGGCAATCCGCGGTGGTCTCATCTGGGGCACCGTCGGAGCGCTGCGTTTTCTGATTGAAAACATTTCCCGGCAATTACACCCTTCCCCGTTTGTTGTTTACGCGGGAGGAGACGCACGTTATCTGGCCTCGTTGGTTGAAGAGGATCCGGTCATCATGCCACAGCTTGTCTTACAAGGTATTGCCCTGTGTGTCGGGCACCTTGAATCAAATGAGAAGGTATCGTGACCCAACATCCAAGATGCCGGGGAACTGGTGACAAGAAGCGGTGTCATCCGACCTGTGCTCGATCGGATGATTTCCCAAACGACTTCTCCAACATTCTATTCGCGGTGTTCTCGGTTTCTTATTTGGTTTCCTCGGGTTACTGTTCTCTCATTACTGTTCTCTCAAATTTCTCCACACATCCAAACTGTACGCAGTGCGAACAGTTGCTGCTCGCTGAGACCTCATGACCATGTGCCATTTCATTCGTTTGACTCCCGTTGGACGAGGTGCTGTCTCCAGCTTGCTGGTCGAAGGTTGCGCAGCAGCGGCCATGGTGGACCGTTTCTTTCGTGGAGCCAACAACCAACCGTTGACGCAGGCCGTGTTGAATCGCATCCACTTCGGTCACTGGTACCATGAGGGCTGCCAAGTTGCCGAAGAGGTCATTGTGTGCCGCCGCGATGCAGATCAAATCGAGATTCATTGTCATGGGGGGCTACCTGCCTTTACTTCCATTGAAAATTCTCTCCGAAAGGCCGGCTGCTGCAACATAGCATGGCCTGAATGGTTGCAATGCAGAACCGTCGATCCCCTCACTAGCGCAGCCCGGATTGCGCTGGCACAAGCCAAAACGAGGCGGGTCACTCACATTCTGTTGGATCAGATGCAAGGAGCCATGCGACAGGAAATTCGCACGCTGGTTAAACTCCTACGGGATCAACAAGCAACGGCTGCCCAAGAGCAACTGAATCGACTGCTGGAGCGGGCCCGGCTAGGACTCCACCTGGTGGAGCCCTGGCGTATTGTTTTGGCTGGACAGCCCAACGTGGGAAAGAGCAGTCTGATGAACGCTCTGTTGGGCTACAGCCGGTCGATTGTAAGGGACCAACCGGGGACCACACGGGACCTGATCAGTACCGAAACGGCCTTCGGGGGCTGGCCCGTCGAGTTGAATGACAGTGCGGGACTGGGGAAAAGGACCGATCCAGTGGAACAAGCGGGAGTCCAACTGGCGTGGAACTTGATCCGGGAGTCGGATCAAGTCATTCTGGTGTTCGATGCCACTTTGCCTTGGACCGAGGAACAACAGCAACTTTTTTCACGAATCCCCTCGGCCCTTGTTGTACACAACAAAGTTGATGGCGACAGGCTTTTCTTGAACGAACGCCCACAGGGTCTACTCACCTCAACCGTCAGCGGGGAAGGCATTCAGGAGCTATCCGTACGGCTCGAAGCATTGCTGGTCCCGGACCCACCTCCTGCAGGCACCGCCGTACCCTGTAACCTGGAGCAGGTACGGGCATTGAGGGAGGCAATGTCCTCCCTGGACCGGGGAGCAATTGAGACGGCCAGTAGTGAATTGCATCACCTGCTTTCCGACTGAGTCACTCATACTTGTAGCGTATGATTCGCGAAGAAACTATCGATTTTCGCCAGTTTGTCCAACCCCTGCTGCCATTGCAGCAACTGCCATCCAAATCGGGGATTGATTTTCCAAAGCCTCGAGATTTCGGCGGGATTTGTTCAAAATCGCCTGAAGGAATCACCGACCTGATGACTATACTGCCGTTTCTCAATGCGTGCGTGTTCGCTTCAGCTGATGGGGATCCACACCAACACAACGTCGAAACCGCTTCTGTCGTTTCGCGTGTTCAGGGAGGAACACGTTATGACTGGTCATTTCAATCGTTTTTCGATCATTAGATGGACTGCTGTTGTTGCTGTCACCTTGGTTTTCTTTCTGCCCGGCTGGGTCACTGCGTCGTCTGGAGATTTGGCTTTCAAGGAAGCTGAGAACGATGTTTCGAGCACACCATCAAAGGCTGCGTTGGAGTCGGTTCCAGGCAGTGATGCGACCCAAGCCCATCACGGGACCAACGACATTCGCGTAATGACGTTCAAAGAAGTCGAGGTTGGAACCACGACATCAGCAGAGCTCAAGCAGGCCTGGGGCACATCGAGCGAGACCGTCAACTTCGACGGAGCCCTAGTTTGGATCTATCGCCAGGAACCTTTCAAAACCATCGAAGTAACTTTGGAAGAAGGTCTCGTCTCCTCGATTGTCATCTATCTCAAGAATCCAATCCAACCTGACGAGTTAGCCGAAAAATTGAATTTACAGGCATTGCGGTTCGTCAGCATTCGAGACGAGCTCGGTGAAAAACTGGGGCGGTCCTATCCAGAACGAGGCGTCTCGTTTGGATTGCACTCCGTGACGCAGGAACACGTTGCTTCACAAATCCTGCTCGAACCGATTAATAGCGAACACTTCCTACTACGGGCAAAGAACGACCGGAAACATCAATACCAGCAGAACCTGACGGACCTGGAAACTACTATCAAGTTGGATCCGAAATCAGCTGAGGCACACAATCTGAAAGCAGAATTGCTCACGATTTTGCGTAGCCCCGTGGAGGCGCTCGTGCACGCTAATCGTGCCCTCGAACTTGACAACAACATGCCCCGTTTTCGCTTGACAAGAGCCAACGCGAACGCTGTGAATGGCAACCTGGATCAGGCCCATCAAGACATCGAAAAAGTTCTTCAAAACCCGAACACTGAACCCTGCCTGTATGCTGAAGCTTTGCTGCGAGCCGGAGACCTTTGCACAGCTGCCGACGTTCCTGATTACATTCGGGCGTTTGAATATCACCAGAAGGCTATCAAACATGCCTCACCACTCCTTGAGGACGACCTGATTGAAGTACGACGGAATTCCAAAAAGACTTTGATGTCGGCACATCTGGCGGTAGCAACAGATATTGCTTTTGGAGGCTGGAAGAACAAAAAAGAAGTGGTTCCCCGTTGGCTGGATCGCGGCGCAGCCATTGCTGAAGACTTGATCCAGCACGAGGAAGGCGACCCCGGCCTGCGATTAGTCGTGAGCCAACGTGCATTGACGGCGCTCACGGGAATCCAAGACCGGGTGAATCCTGTGGAAATCGCCGATGCGGCCATTCGCAGGGCTGAAAAAATTGAGGCGCAGGCGGCAGATCCGTTGTACAAGAGCCAGATCTCCTGGATCCTGGGTTCGACCCTCGTGGATGTGGTTCGCATCGAACACGCGCGTGGACAACCTGAATCGGCCCGGAAGTACGGCCAACGTGCCGTCAGGTTGCTCGAAAATTCAATTTCCCAACGTTCCAACTCCGATGAAAGTCTTCTATTGTTAGGTGAAGCCTACTTTCGCGTTGGTTCCATCTACGCGGTACTGTTGCACGATCACTCGTCAGGCGTGGACTGGTATGACAAGGCCTGTGAATTGCTTCAGGATCCTCGTCTTTTGGCGACCACTCGTCACAATGCCGAAATTGGCGAATGGTTTGTCAGTATGGGGGTCTCCTACTGGGAACTGCGTGACCGCGAAAAGGCTCTGGCAGTTACTGAATTGGGTACGAAGTTGATCGAGCGAGCAGTTCAGGGGAACCAGTTCATGCAGGAATTTCTCAAGATCCCCTACAGAAACCTGGCTCACATGTACGAACAGATGGGCGACAAGCAACGTGCCAAATCGTTCATCGACCGCACCACGAGCCGCGATCAAGAGAACAGTTCGAAAACGCGGTGATCCGATCGGCATTCGCCGGCAGGAATCTGTAAAAAATGTGCGGATTTCCCGTACTCGCGTTGCTTCTGCGTTGTGGTCGGGCTACAAAAGTGAGTATGTTAGGCCGCCTGTTTTTCTTGTTTGTCACCGTTCCGTTAATTGAACTGACGCTGTTGTTGTTCATTGCGGGAAGAACCAACTGGCGCTTTACTCTGGCGTTGGTCCTGGTCACAGGTTTCGTGGGTGCTTGGCTCGCTCGCATGCAAGGTTGGCAAACCTATTTGCGCATCCAGCGGGAGTTGGCTAGTGGTCGGATGCCGACAGACTCGCTGGTTGATGCGGTGATGATCTTCGTCGCTGGGGCGCTCTTACTCACTCCGGGCATCCTTACCGATCTGTTCGGAATATCCCTGCTGCTGCCACCCTGCCGCCGCTTCTACCGACAGAGACTTCAACACTGGTTTCGGTCCAGTGTTGAAGTCCACTCAGCCAAGTTCCGCCAGTCACAATCGCACGATCAGATTATTGACTCGTACGTCGTACAGCGGGAAGACGAGCAGCGATGAGTCTGGATGGATCCGGGACGGCACGTCCCCCATCCATCAATATGAAAGCCCTCCTTGAACCATCAGAGTTCCGTCGGGCTCGTAGATGGGTAAGCGGCCGCTGAACTCGTACTTACGAGCAAACACATAACCCACATCGAGTTGAAAGCCACCCCCACCGTCACGTTTACGTTCCACGCCAATTAGTGCCCGGATGTCACGAAACGTGAGTTGATCTTGAACTCCCGGAACGCTTTCAAAGGAGTTGCTCCCCCCTGTCCATTCAAGGGCCACATAACACCAATCGTCCCAGTCCGGGCCATAGCTGAGGCGGTGAGCAATTTTTGACTGTGGAAAGACGACTTCATACCGCCAGTCGTCCGTGGGGACCCAAATGACACCACCCACCGGAAGCCAGTCGATGTCTGGCCGATCCAAAAAACGTATCCCAAACACAACACTTTTGTCTGGCTTGTATTGATACAGTACACCGGCGCGGGCTTTGATCCGCCAGGCATCACTATTCCATTGCTCAAAGTCGCTGTAGACCCCGGGAGTCATACCAACTTCAACACCGACTCGGTCATTAATCTTTGCCAGCCAGCGCAATTCCAAAAAGGCGTCGTAGATGTGTGCCGGCAACGGAGGAGTACCAGCACCAGCCGGTCCGTCGAAGTAACGGGTCCTGAACCCGGGGCTGATCAAAAGCGGCATTGTTTTGTTGGGAGCAGGCACAGCCACCGTTAGCAGGGCGCCGACCTCTGTTACGCCAATGTCAGCCCGGTCCCCGGGTATCAACCAGGTCGCCGTGATCGACGCCTTCTGAAAAAACCCCTCCTTGAACTGAGAAATGTTTCTTTCCGTGGCGGCACTTTCATCCGCAGGCGAGAAATCTCCTTCCAACTGCATCAACGGTACGGGAAACTCCTCCGGTAGCGTAACGGCGCTACCCGGGGGAGGACCGGAGACGGGAAATGCCGCATCCATCGGTTGATAAGCTGCGAGAATGGCGGCCAGACCGGGATCCCGGACAGGGCGCTGCCTCACACGGGGATAAGCGGGTGGCAGACGTGGTGGCACAGGTTCCTGTTGCAAGGAAAAACCGCGGCTGGTATTTCCGGGCATGCCAAAATGAGTCTGCGCCGCAGTTTGTGCTACGCAGCTTAGGAATGCCAACAGCAGTGTGCAGCAGCGGTATATCATGCGGCAATGAATATGGACGATTGTGCCCGCCGGTACTTCGGATAAGGCCGTTTACCAGATGAAACCGGCTCTTAACATGAAGGTGTCATCGATTTTAAGATCCGGCACAACGGAACTCACGTAGATAATTTCCCGTTCAAACACATACCCACCTTCGACAAATCCTGTGAAACCACTAGGACGGCTGAAATCAAATCCCAGAAAGATCCGAATATCGTTGATGTCGATGCGATCACTGGCCGAAATGTCAGGATGCTTGATCGTCCATGAACCGCCCCCGTATTCGGCCCCCACGTACCACCAGATTTCTGTATCGGCAATCGTCGTCGCGTAGTTGGCAAGCTTCGGTCGCGGGAAATAAATATCCCAGCGTCTTTGAGGATTAGGTTCCCAAAGCACGCCGGCAGCCGGAAACATTTTCAGATCAACCCGGTTAATGTACTCTACCCCACCCTTAATTGTTGCTGCCGGCGTCAGCTTGACGAGGACGAGTCCACGACCCGTGACGCGAACACTGTGGCGGGTCACATGTTCAAAGTCAGTGTAGACTCCTACTCGCGCGTTGAGTTCGCCGCCCAACACTGGTGTGACCTGCGGCCTGAAGTGGCTGTCGAGATAGGCACTGTAAGTTCTGTTAGGCAGTCCCTGAGATAATCCCACTGGGGCTGCTGCGGGCCAGGGGCCATGCAGCAACGTCAGAATGAAACCTGGCGTTATGCGAATCTCACTGTTGGTGTCGAAGAATCCGGAAAATACCATCGAGGTTGCCATCTCGACATCATTCTGTTCCAGCGAATTCCGGTCGGAAGGTGCCGGTTCTGCATAGAGCCATGTGTAGCGCAGGAAAAAGTCCTCAAACAACCGTTCATAGGGTGGAGGTGCCGTAGCGGAACCAAATGGATTGAGCCAGGGACTATTGGAATTCCAACCTGAAAACAGGCCGTCCGGAAAGATGGCGGGCGGTGACGTCGATGGATAGGCTTGTCCCGGGAAAGCTGGTGGAGGCAACGCCGGTGCTACATTGGCGCC
This sequence comes from Planctomycetaceae bacterium, assembly GCA_002726515.1. GTDB lineage: Bacteria > Planctomycetota > Planctomycetia > Pirellulales > Pirellulaceae. Next base: position 23,226 of record PBTE01000214.1, read on the forward strand.
CGTCAAGGGACCCCCTTGAATCACGGGTGGCCCTTGAATCACGGGTGGCCCTTGAACGATGGCAGGAGGCTGAAAAGTAGGCACGGTCGTCGGCATACCCGAGGGTGGAATGACGGGTACGGTACTGACACTGGGCCCCAGCGCATACGGGTCGAACGGAGTAGCCGTCGGAGTACCCAACGTCACAGGAGCGGGTGGCGTGACCGCTGCCGGATTAGGCGCACCGGGAAACCGGACCCTTTGCGAACGCAACAGCGCGGGATCAAAAAAAACAACGGTCAGCGTTAGTCCGCAAACGAGGCAGCGCAGAAGATGCACGGCGAACTCAGTTATTCCAATTTCGAATTGAATGGTTGAAAAGACGACTTGACGAGGCGTGTTTCAATATCAGTATGAAGCCAAAGGGTCAAGAGTGATTCAGGCAACCTGTCTGTCGCAGTAATAAATACGCAGTAATGAATAAAGGACAACAGCAAAAAGGGGATCAGAATATGGGTAGCAAAAAAGTCCGCGACCTCCGGCCTCTTATTCTTCACATCTCTGCTGGTTCCCGCACTACGCTGGCACTGCTATCTTCTGGAGGGTAAATTTGGAACCAATAATCAGAAAAACTTTCCTTTCCGCGAAACAGTTCTCCAACAATGCTTCCACGCGTTCTCGAACCCGAAGTCATGGACTCGCTCGACGAAGCCCGCGATTATGATTCGATGGACCACTCCCGGGTGAATAAAAGTTTTGTCGACGACTTTTTTGCCCTGAACCACTGCCACGATGAAATCCTGGACGTTGGAGTTGGAACGGCCCGTATTCCGATTGACCTTTGCAAAAGACACAAAGAGATTCGAGTGGTAGGCATCGATTTAGCGGCGTGCATGCTGCAGATTGCTGAAGTAAATGTTGAACTCGCCAACCTACGAGAACGAATCCTTCTGGTTCGACAGGATGCGAAACGACTGACCTTCGACAACCATCGTTTTGATGCGGTGATCTCCAACAGCATCGTGCACCATGTTCCGGAACCAGTGCAGGTGTTGGCGGAATCAATTCGCGTGCTCAAACCGGGTGGCCTGTTGTTTTTTCGTGACCTTTTACGTCCAGAAAACAATCGGCTTGTGGAACAGACCGTTGAGACATACGCGGCGGATGAAGACGAACATGCTCGTCAGATGTTCGAAGCTTCTTTGCGTGCAGCACTCAGTCTGCAAGAGATCATCAAATTCGTCACCAGCTTGGGATTCGCGGCTGAGACCGTCCAGGTAACGAGTGATCGCCATTGGACATGGGCCGCACGCCTGGAAGGTTAGAGGAAAAAACAAGGACTTCCTCCACTTCAACAGCAGGGTCTCTCTCTTGCAGGACCCCCTACACCCAGGGGCAAGCAGCCAACTGTCCCGATTCTTTTTGCTGCAGAGGAGGTAAAGACTGCTCGCACTCTTCTCGAGCAAGCCAGCATCGCGTACGAAACGGACATCCGGACGGCTTGTTGACCGGAGTAGGAATTTCTCCGGTCAGTTTGATGCGATCCTCGCGACTACTGCCGGCAACAGGATGGGGAACGGCCGATATGAGCGCCTGTGAGTACGGGTGGGACGGATGCCGATAGACCGCTTCGGAATCTCCCGTTTCGACGAGGTTACCAAGATACATCACGGCAATTCGATCGCTGATGTGGTGGACAACAGACAGATCGTGAGCGACGAACAAATAGGCCAGACCAAATTCGGATTGCAGTTCCCGCAGCAGGTTGATGACCTGACTCTGCACCGAAACATCCAACGCTGAGACCGGTTCATCGGCGATAATCAGTTTAGGGTGAACTGACAAAGCGCGAGCGATACCGACCCGCTGTCGTTGTCCACCCGAAAATTCATGGGGATAGCGGGTCGCATCGGCGGGCTGCAAGCCGACCCGCTCTAGTAGCGAGTCGACAATCTGCCGGCGTGCTTTTCGCGATTTGTCGGTGTGGACAATCAATGGTCGCTCAACGATCTCACGTACCGTCATGCGCGGATTCAGCGAAGCAAAAGGATCTTGAAAGATCATCTGAATGTCGGCCCGGTGAGCCCGCATTTCGGCTCTTCCCAGAGGAAGCAGATTGACCGGACCGTTTGCCGAATGGAATATCACTTCCCCTTGTTCAATGACACCCGGGGCGGTCGCCTTGAGAATGTTGCAAATCGCTTTGGCAACGGTTGTTTTTCCACAGCCGGATTCTCCCACAAGACCGACTGTTTCACCGGCATCAATGGTTAAGGAGATATCGTCAACAGCACGGATTTCACCGACTTTGTGCCGTAGAATTCCACCCCAAATGGCATATCTTACCACCAGGTTTTTGACTTCCAGTAACGGTGACGCCATGGTCGTCTTACCTCAGTTGGAACGCGGGGAGGCTGGCAAACCCAAGAGTGCCTGGCCCGGGAACACGTTAGTTTTGCCGATGGGACTGAATGAACTTTCTCTGTAACCTGAGCCGCCAGTCACCAGCGAAACTCCCCGGATGACCGCCAGAGATGTCCCCACTGCGCCGAAGACGTATCCTATGTGTGTCATGGTTGGCCACAGCCAAACTCAACCCGAGTCCGGCTTGCTCCCCGGTTCTAATAAGTGACAACGAACAAACTGTCCGTCACCGATTTCGTGTAAAGCAGGTTCCTCCTGACGACACCGGTCGGTGACATGTTCACAACGAGTGCAAAACCTACAGCCGCTGGGCATATCCATGATGGAGGGAACATTACCTGGAATGGTGTAAAGTTGTTCGTCGCGTGGTCCCGCCATGGCGGGCAAGGACGCCAACAACCCTTCTGTATAAGGGTGCTTTGCGTCAGCAAAAATTTGCTGGACCGTGCCGACCTCCTGAATCTTTCCGCCATACATCACGACCGCGCGATCACATGTCTCAGCAACGACTCCCAGGTCGTGGGTAATCAAGATGATTGAAGCGTCTGACTCGTGGTGTTTCAATTCGAGCATCAAATCGAGGATTTGCGACTGCGTCGTCACATCCAACGCGGTCGTCGGTTCGTCCGCGATCAGAATTCGTGGATGACAAACCAGGGCCATAGCAATCATCACGCGCTGCCGCATCCCACCGGAAAATTGATGGGGGTAATCATGCAGACGGCGCCGAGCACTGGGAATTCCGACTTTTTCCAGCATCCCGACAGCGCGATCGGTGGCTTCCGCCTTGGAAATTTTAGCATGCGTGAGTACGGCCTCCCGAACCTGCATGCCAATGCTGAAGACCGGGTTCAACGCAGTCATTGGTTCCTGAAAAATCATGGCTATCTCGTTACCACGAATTTGACGCATTTGGTCATAAGTCAAAGACAATAAGTCCAGGTCGTCCAACAGAATCTGCCCCTTGGAAATTTTTCCCGGAGGGTCCGGGATGAGGCGGAGAATCGAGAGTGCAGTGACCGATTTCCCGGACCCTGACTCACCGACGATTCCTAGCACTTCACCAGCTGCCAAGTCAAACGACACACCGTCTACGGCACGGGCCAAACCATGTTCGACCCGAAACGCAACTTCCAAGTCGCGGACTTGCAAAAGTGGTCGTGGCGGTGCGTTATCTGCACTGTGATGAATGGAGGCCATGCGTCGCAAACCATGAATGCCTGAAGATCTAACACTAACGCAAACGGCTTTGTACTTTGGGGTCAAAAGCCTCGCGGACTGCTTCACCAATAAAAACAACTAGTTGTAACGTTACAAACATGGCACCCAGTGGAAAAACGACCAGGTGCCACACACGCAAATTGACTTTAGCTTGCTTGAGTAATTCACCCCAACTGGGCGTTGGGGCTGGCAGCCCGTATCCCAAAAAATCGAGGGAAACCAGCGAGATGATCAATGACACGATTGCGAACGGAGCGAACGTGATAATAGGCGTCAACGCGTTGGGAAGAATGTGTCGCAAGATGATGGTCAAATGCCCTTCGCCCGTGGCAATAGCGGCGGCGACGTAGTCCTTCGATTTTTCCCGGTAGAATTCGCCGCGCAAGTAATAAGTAATTGACACCCAACTGAATCCGGCCAAGATAATTGTCAACAGTCCAAAACTGGGTCCCAGGATCGAAGCCAAAATAATGACCGTGTACAAAAACGGAATGTTCCCCCAGATTTCTACAAACCGCTGTCCGACGATATCGACCCAACGACCAAAATACCCAAGAACGGCACCAACAACGATGCCGATGGTGTAGCCTACCACGGTTACCAACAGTGCAAACGTAATGGAAATTCGAAAACCATAGGTCAGTCGCACCATGACGTCCCTTGCCCGGTCATCGGTCCCCATCCAGTGAATGCGGGATGGGGAATGTGGCGGTGTACCAGGTAAATCAAGAAACGATTCATTGGGACCATACGGTATCACCGGCATGATCACAAAATCTCCCGATCCCTTCTCAGCAAAGCTCAGTTGTAGTTCGCGGTAATTCGCTTCACCAAAGAGCGGTCGGCCCGAACGGTTGGTTTGATCGAAGGTTTTCGCAAGATAGACCTTCTCTTGGCCTAAACTAAACGTATCGTGGAGGTAGCTGGCCATGGCCGGAAAATAAAAGTTTCCGTTGTACTGCACCAGAATTGCACGGTGATTCATCAACAGTGGAAGAAAAAACGAAAGTGCATAGAAGCTGACAAGCAAAACAAAGCTGTAGTACCCGCGTTTGAGTCGACGAAAACGCTTCCCGCGCAACTGCAACGGTGACAACGAACGATGGTCGCTGGCATGGGTCTCGTCGTCAGTCTTTGGCGTAGAACTGGTCACCTGTCTGCTGCTTCGCGATGTTCTGTTTCCAACCGCGGGTTTACACTCCCACTGAAATGAAGGTGGTCTCGAACGAAACGATGTGATTTATTCGAATCGAATGCGGGGGTCGATCATAGCGTAGAGGAAATCAGAAAGTATGTTTCCCAACAGCGTAAGGATTGTGTTGACCACCAGAACGCCCAAAACCACGGTGTAGTCGCGTTGCTGAATGGAAGTAAATCCGAGATAGCCAATGCCATCGATATTAAACACCCATTCGATCAAGTAGGAACCGGCCATAACCACACTGATGGCATGGCCCAAACCCGTAGCCAATGGAATCAGTGAGTTGCGCAAAGTGTGCAATAAAATCACTCGCGCAGGAGAGATCCCTTTGGCAAATGCGGTCCGCACATAGTCCTGGCCAAGGTTATCGATCAATGAATTTTTCGTCAAAATGGTAAGCGCGGCGAACATCGACATCATGTAGCACACGACCGGAAGAAACATGTGATAAACACGATCAATAACCTTGGAAACGAATGATAGACGCTCCCATTCGAACGTGCCAAATTCGTCACTCACATTGTCCACGTCGTCGATGGATTTGGCGAGAGACGGTATATCGTCGTACGAAGAAGACTTGATATTTCCCAACGGAAACACATCGTAAAATCGACCGCTGGCCAGGAACACCAGCAACAAAGCGCCCAGGGCCCAGCCGGGTATTGAGTAACCGATAAAAACCAGCGTGGAACTGATAAAGTCAAAAGCTGTGCCATGCCGGAGCGCTTTCAAAATTCCCAGAGGAATGGAAATAAGGTAGGCCAGGAGAAATCCAGACAGGCCGAATGTGAGGCTGATGGGCAGACGATGAACGATTAAATTCCAAACCGGCTCCCGTTTCAAGTAGGACTCGCCAAGGTCTAACACCGCAATTTTCTTGAGCCAGAGAAAGTACGCCACGTAACCAGGTTTGTCCAAGTCAAAATTCTTTCTCAGTTGCTCCAGGGCTTCCGACGACATATCTGCCGTGGGATCAAACACGGAACTCGACCCGCTCCCTGATTCACCCGAAGTAACTCCACCGAGTCGAAGTTGCATGATTTCCCGCTCGAGGGGGCCTCCTGGCACGACCCGTGTAATCGCAAAAGCGATCATCGTGACACCCAGAAATGTGGGTATCATCAGCAGTAGCCGTCGGACAAAATAAGTAGTCATTGTCGGCTTCGATCCGTTTTCTGGATCGTGACACCGCGGGCTAGCAGACCGCGGTGCCAATCCTTCATTGTGAATGTGTTCCACAAAGACAGCCGACCAACACAAAATGTTAGCCGGCTCAGTGGTTAGCGGAAGCGACCTGTTCTTTCCCGGACCATGGCTTCACTTCGATAGGTGGAACGGAAAGACGTGTTCCCTGGCGTTGTGCTTGCTTGAGGACTTCCCTTTTCTCACTATCTGACCACCACAAGACAAAGGCGTCTTCCCACTCGTGGTACTTCAGCAGAACCGTGTCGGGCATCCCAAACTTGTTCCAATAAATAAAGCGTTCGCAAGGCAAATACCAGTCAAGAATGTATGCGTGTTCGTTGAAGATCACTGCATCCAACTGGCGTAACAACTCGTTGCGTTTGGCCAAGTCAAATTCCTTGTCATACTGTTCAATCAGCTGGTCTGCTTCGAGATTGTTAAAACCGATAAAGTTATTGCTACCGATCCGGTCTGCCATCGAACTGTGCCAGTTTGATCGTGGATGGGGAAACAGGCTCGCCCCCCAAGCCATCCCGGCAAACTGAAACTTACGATCCTGAAGGTTGTTCCAGTGTGTTGCGGGATCCAACAACTGCAGTTTCAACTCCACTCCGACTTGCTTGCAAGCTTCCTGATAGACTGTGAAATACTTTTCCAGTCCGTCCGACGCATAAGTCAGTGTTACCGTGAGGCGTTCCCCACTGCGCACCAGAATTCCGTCGCCGCCGCGTTCGGTCCAACCGGCATCGGCCAGCAGTGCAGCAGCTTTGGAAAGATCGTATTCCACCAACACATTGTCGAAATTCTGGGCGTCGCTTCCCGGAAAATATGATTTCAGCGGCTCGTATTCGTTGTACGCAAATTTCTCAAGCATCGTCTTACGGTCGAACAAGTGGGCCATGGCCTTGCGGACACCCACGTCATTCAAGGGGGAAACTCTTGTGTTAACTGCTTGTCCCTGAATTCCCCGGGGGAATTTCGTATAGACTTTACGGCGCACCAGATAACCATGGTCCACTGCAGCCAACTCTGACAAGTCCTCGACCCACCATTTGGCCGTGTTGACCAGGTACAAATCAAGTTCCCCCTTGCACGCCTTGTCGAACGCTAAGCGAGAGTCGCGAATCACCACAAAACGAATCTTCTCAAAGTTGTACAACCCTTGATGTGCTGGTTCATCGGCTGCCCAATAGTCGCGCCTTCGGCTCAAGGTGATCGATTCATCCGTCTTAATGTCTTTGGGATGAACCACATAGGGCCCCGTGCCAGCCGTGTATTTGAAGTTGTACTGCTCGAGATACGCTTCACCGGTCAGGTTGGCTATCTCATGTGCCGGCAGGACTGTCATGCCTGAAATTGCAATGAAGTTTCGCCAGTCTTTTTCCTTACAAGTCACTTCCACAATGTATTTGGAAACCGGCACCGGCTCGTCCATGTTGCTCACGATCGATTCCTTGACCATCGGAGCCAGCAACGTGTCATCGGCAATCAAACGGTACGTTGCAATAAAATCCTCTGCGGTGACTGCCTTCCCATCGGACCAGTGAGCTTTGGGATTGATCCGGAAGGTAAATGTCATTTTGTCGTCTGAGATTTTCCAGTGGCTGGCCAGGCCTGGAATAAATTCAAGTGTACCGGGGTGAATGCTCAACAACGATTCATGGCAAAGTCTGCGAATCAGTGAGTTCAACCAGGTGTTGGAACGAATTCCGTACATGCGGAGGTTATCCGGCCACGACGGAAAGCTGGATAAGATCACACCACCCTTCACAGCACGTGGGTCGCCAATCGGACCCGAGACGTGCGTCATCCAACCGTCGCCTGTAAAACCCGGCCCCCCCAGTTCGGCAGGTACCGATGAATCACCTTCCGGAAATTCCAACTTCACCGTGGGAGAAGTTGACGTGTTTTTTGCGGACGATGAATCCGTCGAATTGGACAGCTGCCTCGAGGACGGAACACACCCGACCACGCAGAATGTGGTCCATGTGACTATCAAGAGCAACGCGCTAATCCACGGCCAAAATCGGTGGGAACTCATGCCAGTTTTTCTCCGGATGCCAAAAACCGTCTGTCGAACGAGTATACGATTACTACGTTTTTGAGCAATCCGAGTTTAGTGTTCCCCTGCGGTTTTCAGCCTTGAATTCAAGAACAAAGCAGGAAGTCATCTTATTTCACCACGGTCCGACAGGCCTGCGGTGCTCCCGCCAAATGACAACCGTCGATGCGGGCCGATTTCTCCACCCCAAAGTCCTCCAATGCAACACGGGCGCGAAAGATGGGAGCTCTGCAAGATACGAGAACGAGGCCTCGTCACAGCCTGGGTGGAACACAACCGGTTCCGGCTTCAGAACGCCCGCTCCCAGGGTCGCCTCACCTCGTTACCTTCCGAGCGGGTCAGAAAGTCGGCACCTAGTCCGATGCGAGCCGCATGACCTGCATCAATGTGGCGACCATGCCAATCAAGGCAAAGAGGGTCTTGCACCGCTGAAAAGAACTGTCCCCCGCCAGGATCCGCCACGATATCTCGTCAGGGTCGCCAGGATCTAAACGGATCGAGTTCCCGGGCTCTTGCGTTGGAAATTCCCGCACGGCCACGCGGTGGGAACCGCCCGCATTCGATTGAATCGCAGCCGGACAGTTCTTTTCGTGGGAGACCTCGTCCCGATTGGCAATCATGATTTGATCGGGCCGGTTCAGGTGCGGCCAAGCCTGGGTCAAGAAACGGTGCACGCGTCCGGAGTAACTGCCAGAGGTCGTGCCTCCACCGGCTCCAAACAGGACCCCTGCCAGTTCGCCCCGTGGATTGAAAATGGGTCCGCCGGAATCACCCTGCCGTGCTTCTACAGCCACCTCCACTATTTCAAAGGGTAGGTTCAACCCGGGAGCCACGTACTGGGTGCATTTGCCGGCAGCTTCACGGTAGTTTCCCGATCCATACCCGGCAATCGTGAGCGTGTCTCCGGGCCGGGGGACCTGCGATGCGATCACCACGGGTTGGACCTCGGGCCGCCAGATCACCAGGGCTGCCAAGTCCCAGTCTTTGTCCATGTGAATCACTTGTGCACCACTCTGAAACCCGCTGGGAAAGCGCACCGTGACCGGGCCGCTGGCATCGCGCACGACATGCCAGTTGGTGACCACCAGTCCGTACTTCCCCTGCACGTCAACCAAGGTTCCAGAACCATGGCTTACACCATGTTGTTCCGAGGCGATGACGCGCACCACGGCCGAATGAGGTCGTTGGTTGTGGTGAACAGCTGCCGGATGGCGAACCTTATTTGGAACACGTTCGACAGTGTAAGCCCGTGCCAAGTCCGGCAACCCGCTGGCTGCCAAGCAGATTAACAAACCGGGACCGAAACGGAGCAGATAATCCCGCACCCAGGTTCCCAAAGCGACACGCACCGAGCAATCAACGGGAAGAGACAGAACCCGCTTGGCTCGACAAAGCCAATTGCAACGAGAGAGCGACGCACAGTAGGCGAACATGACAGGAGTAACCAATGCCCATCCTCTTTTTAACGGCTACCTTCGCTGGTAACGTTTTCCGTGGATCCAGAAGCATCATGCTTCTCAACCTATTGAGGCCGGCATCGTGCCTAAGTGGTTGATCGAGTTCCTCAACCGTCTTTCCTCACAAAAAGAGATTCCGCCCGAAAGCTTTGCGCTGCAAGCATGACACCACGACCTTACGTAATCGATCGATGCCTTTCCCAAAAGCTCGCAAAAGTCATGCTATCGGCACGACCATCAGTTCAGCGCGGTATTTGGGCCGCGTGAACGAGAGTTCCACTACGTTGAAGGGGGCCGACCTGGACGATGAACACGGTCGAAAATACCGGTGATCCACAAAAATTAGGTCGAATGAGTTCTGACCCTGCCAAAATCCCGGCGCATTTCGTCCTTCGGTCCACCCAGATCGACTTGGAGAAACAAGCCGCGCTGAAAAATGGAACCTGATACCAATGCTCGGCTCGGTCCGGGACAATTAGAAGAGGCAGGCCCCCCCGCCAGCGGGCCAACTGGTGTCAAACGGGATGCTTGCTCGGCGGAATTGTTAGGAGTGGGCGCGACAGAATTCGAATCTGTGACCTCTACGATGTCAACGTAGCGCTCTAACCAACTGAGCTACGCGCCCTTCGGTTGATAATATGGACCAGTTCACGGCGTTGCGGTTCAGCGTTTCAGGCAGAGTTCGCCAAACCTCGTCTTGCCCCAAGTCACTACTAGTTTATACTTTAGGTTTCCTGCTGCAAGTGGACTTGAACTTCCCTTTGCTAGCATCCACCCAGTGCGGCTTGGGTGCCACCCTTTGTATCGGCGGCGGCGGCGCGGGAACTCTTTTTTGGGGAATCCAACGGAGATCATGGTCACTGTTACTCTTCCCGATGGTAGTCGCAAGGAATTCAAGCATTCAGTAAACGCCCGTGAAGTTGCCGCATCTATCGGCCCCGGCCTTGCCAAGCAGGCCATCGCGGCCGTGGTAGATGGGCAAATCGTGGGACTCGATTATGGACTGCCGAACGACAGCCAAGTAACGCTGCAAATTCTGACGAAAAAAGATCCTGAAGCATTGAATGTTATGAGGCACTCGTGTGCACACGTGATGGCTCGAGCTGTCATGCGGCTGTTCCCAGACGTGCAACTCGCCTTTGGCCCTACCATCGAAGGCGGGTTTTATTACGACTTTGACTTGGAGCATTCTCTTACCGAAAACGATTTTGCTGCCATCGAAGCCGAGATGCAGAAAATCATCAAATTGGATGAGCCATTCGAACGGCTGGAGGAACCTCGCGACAATTCCCTGCAAATTTGCCGCGATTTGGAACAAACACTGAAGGTCGAACACATCGAAGACGGACTGGCAGAACACGAAACATTCTCTTTCTATCGGCAAGGTGAGTTTCTCGATTTGTGTCGCGGTCCCCACGTACCTCGGCCGGGCGTGATCGGGGCCTACAAGCTGTTATCCGTCGCCGGGGCTTACTGGAAGGGCGACTCCTCGCGAAAGCAGCTGCAGCGGTTATATGCAACCGCATTCTTCAATAAGAAAGACCTCGCGGAACATTTGGAACGTGTTGAGGAAGCCAAACGGCGAGATCACCGTATCCTGGGAAAACAGTTGGAATTGTTCAGCATCAACCCGCTCGTGGGGTCAGGCCTGGTGATGTGGTTGCCCAAGGGTGCCATCGTCCGGGGAATTCTGGAAAATTTTGTAAAGGACGAACTGGTCCGACGAGGATATCAGGCCGTGTACACTCCCGTGATCGGTCGCGTTGAGTTGTACGAGACATCGGGTCACTACCCCTATTACGCCGACAGTCAATTTGCGCCGATTGAAATGGAGCAGGACGAGAAATACTTGCTGCGTCCGATGAACTGTCCGCACCACATTATGATTTACCAATCGAAACCTCGCAGTTACCGGGAGTTACCCCTGAGGTTTGCCGAGTTTGGTACCGTTCATCGTTATGAAAAATCTGGCGAATTGTCCGGCATGACACGTGTTCGGGGATTCACGCAAGATGACGCCCACATTTTTTGCACGGAAGATCAAGTTGCCGACGAATTTCGCGGATGCATCGAAATGACCCAATTTGTCCTACAATCGCTCGGCCTGGCCGACTACCGAGTCCGCCTGGGATTCCGCGACCCGGCCAGCGACAAGTACGTGGGCAGCGAAGAGAGTTGGGAACGGGCGCAAAAGTCACTGATAGAAGTCTGTGAGAGTCTGGGTATCGAAGCTCAGCCCGAAGAAGGGGAAGCGGCTTTTTATGGTCCAAAAGCTGACTTTGTGGTCACCGATTGTATCGGGCGCGAATGGCAGTTAGGTACCGTACAGTTAGATTATAATCTGCCCAGCGAGGACCGTTTCGGTTTGGAGTACGTGGGTGCGGACAATCATCACCACCGGCCCGTTATGATTCATCGTGCTCCACTGGGATCTATGGAGCGGTTCATTGGCGTCTTGATCGAACACTTTGCCGGAGCGTTTCCTTTGTGGTTAGCTCCGGAGCAAGTTCGCGTACTGACGGTTAGTGATAAGTCGGAGTCGTACGGAAGGCAGCTGGAGAAAAAACTGGCCGAGTCCGGGTTACGGGTGACAACTGATTTCCGAGCCGAGAAACTCGGTGCCAAGATCCGTGCGGCTGAACTGGAAAAAATACCCTATATGGCGGTCGTGGGAGAAAAAGACCGTGAAAACGAGACCGTTTCACTGCGAGACCGGATCGACAAAGATCTGGGAGCCATGCCAGTCTCTGAAGCTGTCACACGTATGGAAAACGAGGTACAACAACGTACTGTACGCCAGACATTCACCAGTAGCGCGGGTCTGGGCGAAGGGGGATCTGGAAATGAATACTAGGCACTGCCCGGCCAAATGAGCTGCAAAACAATTCGCTTCGCGACCCATTGCTCCAAATATTTGCTTTTCAGAAAGCTTGTCGGCGGGTCTGATCAAGTGGCCAGCTACAGCAGAACTGGCCGGAAGTCTGCTCCACCACACAATTTCTGACGCGCAAATTCGAGAAAATGCCGGTAAAAACACGTTTTAAACCAATCCGACTGCTCCGTGTGCTACCCTTGACTCACCCCATACATACCTCTGAAATTCATTTTTCAAATTCCGAAGTGTGTCTCGGCTGGTTGACGAACCGCCCACCGAGTTGGAATACTAAAAAAAGACTCGTCTTGAATTGCAGCCGCATCCGACTGTCGCTGTCTGACAAGTAGTTAGTCGAACGTATCTCTAACAGTAAAGGATCGCACCATCTCGAAGCTTCAAACAAGGATCAACGATCAGATCCGTGTCCCTCAAATTAGACTCGTCGGCGCAGACGGTGAACAGCTCGGCATCGTTGCCACGGAAGATGCACTCAAACGCGCGCTTGGAGCTGCCTGCGACTTAGTGGAAGTCGCACCTAATGAGGACCCGCCTGTCTGCCGTATTATGGATTACGGCAAGTACAAATACCAAAGAAACAAAAAAGTCAGTAAGGGACACGTTCACCACACGAAAACAAAAGAGATTCGTTTGCGGCCGAAGACGGGCGTGCACGACATCGACTTCAAGGTGAAGCAAGCAATTCAATTCCTCAAGCATAAGGACAAGGTACAGATTTCCGTGGTCTTCCGTGGCCGCGAAATCGCTCACGTCCAGGAAGGCCATCGCGTGATGGCAGGTGTGGTTGAGGGTTTGATGGAACACGGCAAGGTCGAAACATCTCCAGCTCAACAGGGACGGCGTATTGTCTGTACTGTTGCTCCCAAGTGAATGATCCCGTTGTGAAAATGTAATGCGTGGACCGCTCGATTTTGAGTGTGCCGCGAGTTGCCTTCCGAGGGCAAACCGCGTTCGCCCCGCCACAGCATATCTTTTCGCCAACTTCAGTAGCCATAGCGCCACTTGGCGTTTGGTCGCTCATGCCGCTCCAACCGCCGGTCGTCACTGCAAATTTACGAACATCCCACCATCGATGAGCAGGAAGGCGCCGTTGACATAACGGGCGCCGTCGCTGGCCAGGAAAAC
>PBTE01000215.1 GCA_002726515.1 Planctomycetaceae bacterium
ACGGGAAAAACTGGTCAACTTCCATTGGTTCCGAGTCATATCACGCTCGAAGGCAGCAACCTTGTATCTGGTTGGGCGACACCGTTCGAGGTGTTGCTTGGATGGGCGGTAGTGACGCGAACTGGGTGTTGACGAAGCAGCCTAATGTCCGGGTTAAAAGGTTGGGGGAGACGGTGTTCCTGGAAGTGAAACTGATCCAGCGACCGGTGGAGGTCACTCGGAGTCTCACCTATACGTTTTCCGTTCAGGCCACGCCTGTTCGACCTCCGACGCCTCATGCGCGAGAGTTTTGTTTTTCCGTAGAGGGCGAACGAAATACGGTCGGATGGGAAGGTAACTGGTTCAGAAACGGTACACCACTGCAGGCTTATCCGCAGGAGCGGCAGAATCGTGATTGGACCCTGTGGCGGCAGTGGTATCCTCGGGGATTGTTTCCTTACTTTGCCTTATATCGTGTTGGGTCCGAGTCGGAAATTGTCCAGGAGAAATCGCAACGATGGGAGGACGGAAAGCCGGTTGAAGGACCACCGTACAACGAGTCGCGCATCTGCATCGGATCGAAGCCGTGGTGCGACTGGCTCCTGAAATGGGCTGCAGAAAGTCTGAAATACGAAGAGGTGGGGGGTATTTATCTGGATGTATGCCATCTTGCAAGATGTGACAGTCCTCTGCATGGCCATCAACATCAAGACCAGTTTGGACGTGATATCACCGCCCGCTGGAACGTACAGGAGCAACGAGAAATTCACAAACAGCTTTACGAGTTGTGCGAATCCCACAAGAAGAAACTGGTGGTTCACGCTCTGACTACCTGGTGGCCTTCCGTACACGGGTGGGCACATCACCTGTTGGCAGGCGAAGATACCTATTTCAAAGTGAATCTGGACCGCAATGCGAGCACGAGTGATAATCCCTGGGCCTACACGAGCACGGTTCCGCTGGGTTATTGGAAAACGCTGCACCGATTGGGACCCGGAATGTTGTTCCTTCCGCAATTTGGACGTGCAAGTCCCGAATCCGACCTCAAGAGGGTCCAGCCTTCACGTTCGGTGCTCGGCATGATTGCGGCCCACGGGTGTGGTCTCTACAACATGTACATCAATCGAAATCAGGGTGAGAAGCTTTATCGCGAATTGCTGGAGCCTTATGCTGATGCGGACTTTTACCCTTACTGGGAGTCGAACGAGTACGCGCACCATCCACTGTTGGTCAGTTTCTACGAACGGCCGTCCGGCCAGAGAATGGTCATTTATGTGAACCCCACGGACCAGCTGGTACGCGTTGGTGATCGAACTGTTGCACCTCGTGATTTCCTGTTGGTCGACAAACGCGGACGCTGAAATTTCTCCACGGCCGGGACCGGAGCAGCAGTTTACGATCTGGTCGGGTGAACACAAAGTTTAGAAATCGTAACCGAAACTCTCGATGTCTTTTCGATAGGTACGGGCGACCAGGTCCTTGGATCTTGCGTCGTAAAAATCTGTGTAAGGTATTTTGTCAACGTTTGCCACGTTGACTTTCTTCTGTTCGTAATTGGTGACCTGAAGCTTCTTCATCAGATATTCAAATTCCTGGTCGTAGCTTTCATAACGTGCCAGGTAGTCAACCGCCACATTCCCCTGAAGATCCGTGATGTAAGAAGTTTGGGTTTTTCTAATCAGTCGATTCATTCCAAAAGGACGGCATTTGAGAAAGTTGACCGGGTTTTTAGCGAGGACCAGGAAAAAATGTTGCAGGTGATTGACCACGAACCGCCTGAAGTTTTCCGGACTCACCGACTCCGGTTGCTTTCTCGACAAGGCCAGGTACCAGGACAAAACGACGTCCCACGGATTTCTCACAAAAGTGAATTTGAAATAGTCGGAGTGCCTTTCACAAAGTCCGGCATTGTCTCGAAAGCTGCTGTGTTGTTTTCCGTCAAAATGAACCGCATCCTGCCATCCATCTTCCAGGTCCGCAGATGGCGACTGCTGCTGACTGTCGGCGACATGTCGCAGATTCCACGTCAGGGAGGATCCGCCCGTCTTGGGGATGTGAAAGAAAATAAACTTTTTCTCGTGGGATATGATCATCAGATGTCGCTTTTTGTCAACAAGTTTCCATAACAGGGGCGAGAAACCGCAATCAGGATTCGGGGTAGGCTGCCAGTCTAGGCGATGGTCAAACGGTTGTCGGGAAAAGACGGGATCTGATGTTTCTTCTCGTTTTTGTGTGCAGTAACCCGCTAAGCGTTGTGTGGTTGCGTCGATTTTCGATAATTCTAGCCTATAATTGAAAGATTACGTGGTTGATTACTGCCTGCCGTTCTGAATGTCATGCAACTCCCGATTCCAGTCCGAAGCAATCAAATCCGCCCGGTGGGGTTTCTCCGCCGTCACCTGGACCGGCCGGTGTCTAGAAATTTGACACTCGGAGTTCAGGTTCTCATTCTTCTTGCTTCGGTCGTTTTAAGCGTCAACGCACCCACCAACATCGATGGGACCTATCTGGCATTGTGCATCTGGATGGTGCTCAGCATCGTCGCACTTCAATTTGTCTATCGAGCGACAGGACCCAGCCCTGTCAATTGGCTGAGTATCGACATCGTTGCCATGTTACCGATGCTCATTATTCATTTTACAATTCCCCTGTATTTGGTTCTGGACAAGCTTCCTTATGAGGAACGGTTGATCTTCGCATCCGCTCAGGGTGGTGATACCAAAGGGGTCGTCTGTTTCGCCACGATGATGTCCGTGTCAGCAATTGCGGCTTTTGCCGTAGGGTTCAACCTCCTTCCAGACCGGTTTGCCCTGATGAAACCGTCAGCGAGAACGGACACGATTTACTGGAGACGCTGGCGGGTCGTGGGCATTCGCACCATCATTATCGCAGCGATAAGCGGAGTGATTCTGCTTGCCATCCTGGGACCGGAGTCGCTGAAAGGACGTTATTCCGGCTCAGACACAGGGCACCAGGGCCTCAACTACCTGCTAATGGGTTCTAACATGGTGTTCCTTGCGGGACTAGCACTTGTTTGCACTTCCACGTTCGTTCTTTATCGCAGTATTTTCCGTTTAGGCCCAATTTTTATTGTGGTGGCGGTGTACATTGCCGCCTTTCTCATTCATGGTGACCGCGACCTGCCTTTTACAAGTGCGGCGGTCGTGGGACTTGCATATGCGGAACACAAGAAACGACTTTCGTTCCGGTTTTTTGTGTTGGCGATCATTACAGGCAGCCTCGCCTACAGTATCTTCGGCATCGCCCGGAATTCACCGGAGCGGTCGGCTAAATCGATGGTTCGAGAAGTCATAAATTCAAAGGACCAACTTACCTGGGACCGGACACTGAATATGCTGGGAACCCAAGTGAGAATTTTGTACGCAGCCGTGAACTACATTCCAAAAGAGCATGATTTTTTCTACGGCAAGATGAAAGCGCCCGCCGTGATTGGTGCGATTCCCTGGGGAAATCGCATACTATTTACGCATCTTTGGCTGCGCTACGAAGGTGTTCATGAAAAGGATAGCGCGACTTTTCTCACGTGGGTGTTTATTGAATATGCAGGAGACTTCGGGGCAGGTACGACCAATGTGGCCGATATTTATATTGACTTTGGGTATTCCGGCGTCATTTTCTGTTTGTTCTGTTTTGGGGCATTGACGAAGTATGTACAGCAAAAAGCGCGCAGTTCGGGGACAATGGTCTGGAACTCAGCTTATTGTTTCATGATGCCGATGGCAGCGACTTCAGCCCGTGCCACGATCATCAGTGGTACATTGCGCTCCGTGGGCTGGCCGACGTTCGTCGTTTTATTCCTGGGGGTCATCTTTTCTATCAACCGCTGCCGTGCCTCAACCCGGCGGGTTGTGAACGTGCACCCGGGTAACGCATTGCCCACTTCCGGTTCTGCACCGGCGGCTCGTTGAATTCTCTGAGCGTTTTCAGTCGATTAAAGGCGGTTTCACTATTGGTTCAGGTGCTTTGGAAACCGTTTTGCAGTTGTCCACTCAAGTGCATGTCTTCCGTGCCGACGTTTTGAGCTTCAGTCGGGCAAAAATAAAATCTGCTGAGGCGCAAAGTGTCTGGTCCTTGTTGCCCCTACGGGGATCGAAGTAAGACCAGAAATCGATATGATATCCCGCGGAATTTGCCAACGACTCGAGTTCCTCCGGCGTGTAATGGTTTTTGGAGGTTTCCGTATAACGCAGATAACGTCTGACCCGGTCGGGCAAAGGTAGTTTTTGCAAAAACGGTCCGATTGTTGCCAACCAGCGTTCACGTTGCCGGAACCGTGACTGTCGATTCGGGACTGTCAGTAACAGGAACCCCGTGGAGCCCAGCCGCAGCGACAAGGTTTGCATTACCTGTTCGGGATTCCACAGATATTCGATTACACTCGAGCAAATGATTGCGTCAAAGTCGACGAGATTCTCATCGACTTCGTCCAGCGTTCCGCAGACAAGTTGTCCACTCAGGCCGGACTCTTGCAGACGCTTTTCGGCCTGCTGGATCATTTGAGGCGAAGTGTCCACACCGAGGACCTGGTGTCCCTGGTGAGCAAGTGCCAGGAAAAGATCGCCGCTGCCACAGCCGAAGTCCAGGATGCGGCTACCAGCAGGGATGGTCGCTTCCAAATCGGACAGGAAAAGTCTGAGACGATGCTGAAAGACTTCCGAATACTTGTCGCTCCAGGAGTCCGCCTTGGCGTCAAACAGCTCCCGTACGAGCAGTTCATGTTGTTTTTCTACTGGCCGGTCCATGCTGATCGCTTCGACTTGGTTTTAAGAATTGAAGAGTCTTCTCCCTCATTTTCCGTTCAACGAGAATGTGATCTGGCAGGTCGTTGCACGGGCTGCGTCGCTAATTCTGAATTCTGCGAGCGAGAGTAGCAGCTGCTAGGTGGTTGAAGAAAGCTTGTCTGCGTAACCTCGAGGATAGTTTTGGTGCCATTTCCATGCGGTTTCCGCAATCTGTCGAATTTCCGCAAATTGTGGTTTCCATGCCAGCTCCTTCTTTATTTTTTCGGACGATGCTACAAGCACAGCCGGATCTCCCGGTCGGGAGTCGACGACCTCGTAAGCTAACTTTCGTCCCACGACCTCTTCGCAAGCTTGAATGACCTCGAAGACGGTTGTTCCATTGCCGGTTCCAAGGTTATAGGCTCGTGCGAATCCCGGTTCGGCTGCCTCGATGGCGAGTTGATGGGCCTGAGCAAGGTCCTCTGTATGTACGTAGTCACGCACACAAGTGCCGTCTCGAGTCTCCCAGTCACCACCGAAAACGAGAAATTTTTCACGACCTCCGACGGCGGTTTGCAAAACGAGGGGGATCAAGTGCGTTTCGTGCTGCCGATCCTCGCCGAATTCACCATCCGGGTCCGCACCGGACGCGTTGAAGTATCGCAACAGTCCACAGCCCAGACCGTGAGCACGTGCGTAGTCAAGGATCATATGTTCGGCGGCCAGTTTGGTACGTCCGTAGGGAACTTGTGGATCCTGCCGGGATTGTTCTGTGAGCGGCATTTCATTTTCGAACCCATAAGTGGCAGCCGTAGAGGAAAAGACAATGCGGTCCACCTGATTCTGTACCATGGCATCAAGTACATTTTTGGTGCCGAGAACATTCGTTCGGTAGTAGGTCTCAGGCTGTTGAATCGATTCGGGGACCGAGGCCAAAGCAGCGAAGTGCATCACGGCTTCGACGCGGTGTTCCGCCATGGTCTGATTGAGAAGATCGCGGTCGGCAAGGTCGCCGAGGACCAGTCGGTCGGCGGGCACTGCCGCAGCATTTCCTGCCAGGAGGCTGTCGTAAGCGATGGCATCATGGCCATGTTTTAGAAGCCAACGCAGGCAGGCACTGCCGACGTAACCCGCTCCACCAACCAGTAGAGTTTTCATGACGTGATCCGGAGTTTCCATTCCATAAGGCTCGAACGTCCCGGTTCTGTGGACATTCGCCGACTTCCATTCGACCGGAGTCTGGCTTGATTGCTGGACCCGGGGTTCGATCGTTTAAAACAGGGTGTAAATGAAGGGTGCCGCACCGCTGCCAGTGAACAGGACCAGGACGGCCAGCAGTCCCAGCACGAAGACGATGGGTATCATCCACCACGCCTTGTTTTCCATGATGAAATAGAAGAACTCTTGAACCAAAGACGCTTGTTTTTCCTGGCTGAGTTCTTCGAAATCGGACGAAGGTTTGGGATCAGTGTCTGAGGAGTTCATAAGAAGTCACCTTGACGAAAAGTACGTTGGAGACGATCGCCATCACGACTGGCGAAAATAACTAGCGGGACCCGTTGGCTGCTTTTTGAGCTGCCAGTAAGTGGAACCCGATGGACTAATGCGAATTCTTAAACGGTCACGTCCCAGGACTCGGAAGATGGTTCCGATGGGCAAAAATACCGTGAGATAGATGGTTAGCATGGCTAGTTCACCCATCACCAGCCCGATGGGAAGGGCAAGCAGGGTTAAGCCGAGGAATATCGGTTTGAGTGCTACCGGATAGAGGCCACCTACCAGAGCCAGGCCGGCCCCGGCCACCGCACACCATCCCACGACTTCTGTCGTGGCACCCCAGATCCAACCGATCAGGGGAATCGCAACCAGACTGATCAGCCCAAATTGCCGCAATTGGCGACTTGTCGGATTCCAGTTGATTTCAATGAGTTTCACGGCGGCGGCGCCTTCGGTTGGGACCCGTTGAGGCGTCCTGCTCGGACGCCAGTCAAGGATTAGTCAAGTTGGAATTGCGCCAAGTGCTCCTGGCGTTCTTTTTCAGTCAGTTGGCTATCTTGTTGATCTTTTTCGAGAACGTGATGTCCCACAACCAGCACGTCCATGTCGGTCATCTGGAAACAGCGATAGGCGTCTTCAGGGGTACACACAATGGGTTCACTGCGAATGTTAAAGCTGGTATTGATCATGACCGGACAACCTGTTTTATCGTAGAAAGATTTCATCAGTTGATAAAGCAGGGGATGCCTTTCCTGATCGACTGTTTGCACTCGTGCGGAATAGTCTACATGGGTCACTGCCGGAATCGAGGAACGACGATAATTCAATTTATCAATCCCGAAGGCCCCTTCATAGTCTTTGTTCAACTCGGTTCGAATCCGTTCCTGCACGGGCGCCACGAGCAGCATGTAGGGACTTTCTGTTTCCGCTGACATTTGAAAATATTCGTGAACGTGTTCGCGCAAGACGATCGGGGCGAAAGGACGAAAGGATTCGCGAAACTTGATTTTCAAGTTCATCACCGATTGCATTTTCTCGCTGCGTGCGTCACCGAGGATGCTGCGTCCACCGAGCGCCCTGGGGCCAAACTCCATTGCCCCTTGGAACCAGCCCACGACTTTTTCCTGGGCGATCAGTTCGGCTACCCTGTGGGCCAACTCCTCATCCGACATGCAGGTTTGATAGGAGGCAGCTTGTTTGTCAAGCCGTTTTGCAATCTCGTCGTCTGAAAAACTTGGTCCCAGAAAAGATCCTCGTTGCCGGTCCTTTCCTTGAGGATCGCGTTTGTTTTCCAGCAACTGATGCCAAATGAACAGAGCTACCCCCAAAGCGCCCCCGGCGTCTCCTGCCGCCGGCTGGATCCAAATGTCATCAAATCCAGCTTCGCGCAGGATCCGTCCGTTTCCTACGCAATTGAGAGCCACCCCGCCCGCAAGTACGAGCTTAGAAAGCCCCGTTGTTGTACGTACATGTCTGGCAGTTCGCAGCATAATTTCTTCCGTCACTGCCTGGACGGACGCTGCCAGATCCATTTCGCGTTGCGTTACTCGAGACTCCGGCTTGCGGGGAGGTCCACCGAAAAGACGATGAAACTTTTGTGAAGTCATCGTCAGACCCTGACAGTAGTTGAAGTAACTCATGTCCATGTGAAATGAGCCATCTTCTTTCAGATCAAGCACTTTTTCCTGAATCAGGTCTTGGTAAACTGGCTCGCCGTAAGGGGCCAGGCCCATGACTTTGTATTCACCACTGTTGACACGAAACCCCGTGTAGTAGGTGAACGCCGAGTACAACAGACCCAAGGAGTGAGGAAACTGAAGTTCGTGGGTCAATTCGATGGTACTGCCTCTGCCAATTCCACAACACGTGGTTGACCATTCGCCCACACCGTCGAATGTCAAGATGGCAGCTTCTTCAAACGGTGATGGAAAGAAAGCACTGGCTGCATGCGATTCATGATGATCTGTGAAAACAAATCGGCCCTGGTATTTGCCTTGCAGGCCATTTCTCATTTCCCGTGGGAGAAACAATTTTTGTTTCAGCCATAAGGGCATGCCTTGCCGGAATGATCGATAGCCCCGGGGTACGTAAGCGAGATAGGTTTCCAGCAGGCGTTCAAATTTTGTCAGGGGTTTGTCGTAAAAACCGACAAAATCCAAATCTTCCACCTCGATTCCACTGGACTCCAGACAGAATTCGATAGCACTGATGGGCATCCGGGAATCATGTTTTTTCCGCGTGAACCGTTCTTCCTGCGCCGCAGCCACGGTTTCCCCGTCGACGACCAGTACTGCGGCCGAGTCGTGGTAAAACGCCGAAATGCCCAAAATGGCTGTCATCGAAGTAAGCTTCAGTAGGAAGTGATGGGATTCCTGCACCCGTTGCTGTGAAAAGCAACAGTCTTTTGCGTATGAGAGATGACGTGAGAAAAAAAGGATGCCCGTCGTACACTCAAAGGATGGAATAATGTGAGACGAAGACCGAAAGCGAGGGAACAGACTGGTGTTGCCAGGCTCCCATAGCTGCAGCCCGAGCCCGTAACATTTTCAATCTTTCCTCTTCTTTTTAATGTACTCCTATTCGTCGTAAAGTCAATAAAATATACCCCTTGGGGATTCAAAGATTTGCAGACAGCCCCAATCGTTGTGTGTCTAAACCCTACTGTTGGAAGAATTGGGCGCCGGGCTTCAAGCAGCGGTTGAGTCCGGCGGGAAGTCCGATGGCAAGCCAGAATTTCCCAGGAGTTTGTGCAGCGTCAGGCAGGCTGCGGGCGAACCGGCCTGGGGGATTACGTCTCAAGTACCAAGCACCAACTGAGCCGCTGTCAGGAGGTCCGGGACCTGATGAAATCGGCTCGCTAGCGACTCTTGTTCATTTTCCCGACCTTTTCCTGTGCTGACGAGAATCGATCCCCGACAACGCGCATTTTCGCCGGCCAATGCATCACTGATCATGTCACCCACCATCCACGAACGGGAGAGGTCCAGTCGAAGTTCTCTCGCTGCTTGTTGAAGCATTCCCGGACCCGGTTTGCGGTGGATGTTTTCGACGATCGTCCTGTCCGGTTTCGTGGGCACGACCGAGCAATGGTAGATTCCGTCGAACACGGCTTCCTGCTGCGCAAACTGTTCGCACATCACTTGATGAATCTTGGACAACTCCTTTTCGGTGATCATGCCCCGTCCGACAGCAGATTGATTAGTGACTACCACACACACATAACCGGCTCGCCTCAGACGGGCCACGGCGGTCGCGGCTCCCGGCAGGATCCGGACTTGGTCGGGATGCGAGAGGTAATGAACGGATTCGATCAGGGTACCGTCGCGATCAAAAAAGACGGCAGGCCTTTGTCCCTGATCATCATAACCTCGTTCCAACAGCAGGTCTTTACCGAGAACCTGAGCAGATTCATAGGCCGCATGGGTTCCAATATCCAGATGAATTCCTTCCATTTTCCAACCGCGCATCTTGCCTATCCATTGAGGCAAAACGTCCGATCCGATGTCATGGGCATTCATCTGGGCTATTTGGCGGTAAGCCGGACCGTCGATGATGTAGACTCCGGCATTGGCCAGATCGCTGCGAGGTGTGACAGGCTTTTCGACGAAGGACACAATTCGGTTCTCTTTGTCCAGTTCGACAATTCCGCATCCAGACGGGTCATCTGCATGGAATAACAGTACCGTGACGGAATCGGTGTGAGACCGATGAAAAGCGAGCATGTCGGTGAGAGACACGTTGGACAGGTTGTCGGCGTAGATGATGACCACTTCTTTTGCATGATCCGCGAAACTGGCGTTGGCGAACAGGGTTCCGGCGGACCCCAGCAGATGTGGTTCATGGGCTTCAGTCAGGCAGATGCCGCCTCTTTGGTTCACCGCCTGGGTGTACGAGCGAACTTGCCGGGCGTGAGCGTGCGTGTTGATCAGCAGGTTGCGGATGCCGGCCCTGGCCACTGTATCGATCCAAAAGTCCAGAAGGGGTTGTCCGGCAATCGGCAATAGGCACTTGGGCGTGGTATCGGTGAGGGGTTTCAGGCGCGTTCCAAGTCCAGCTGCCAGGATCAATCCTCGAGGGGTGGGAGATTCAGTGCTCATAGGCGTGCCAACCGGATCAGTGGGAAAATCCAAAGAAAAAATTTGCCGTCTACCGACTGATGAAAACAATCCGACTGCCGAATGGATCGATTTGAAAAGGAATCTCCCGAGGGTTGCCCAGAGACGATCTGATTTTGTCGTGACACTCGGGAGGAGCCATGATCAAGAGGAAGCCGCCCCCCCCTGCTCCCAACAGTTTCCCACCTTGTGCTCCGGCTTGTTTGGCAGCGGCGTACCAGGCATCAATCTTCTCATTGGTAATTGCCCCGCCCAGGGATCGTTTGAGTTCCCACCCGTGATTCAGGCAACGTGCGAATTCCTCGAGATCCGGTGAACCTGTAAGGGCTTGACGCATGGTTTCGACAAGATTTCTCATTTCCGTCAAGACATGAAAACTTGACGAGATATCGGTGGTTTGCTGCCGGAGGATTTGATTGGCGTCTCTTTTTTGTTCTGTAAAAAATAAGAGCAGCTGGTTTTGCAACTCTTCTTGAGTTTCGCTGGTGATGGGCACGGGACAGACATCGACGGATTCATCGGAATTGAAGCGGATGTAGTTCAACCCACCATAGGCTGCGGCGTACTGATCTTGTTTTCCAATCGGATGTCCCAAAATGTCGATCTCAATTTCACATGCCTCGCTGGCCAGTTGTTCGCGCTCAGGAATTCTACCCTGCTGAGCATGAAGAGCGTTCAGTAATCCGACTGTCAGTGCACTCGATGAGCTCATGCCGGTGCCTGCAGGCACGTCGGCAATGGTCGTTACCTCCAGTGGGCGTTTGATCAGGGTTTTCCGCAGAGCTTCTCGGACCAGGCTGTGTTCTAACTCGTCTAGGTTTTCGGCCAATTCGGTTTTTGAGTAGGCGACGCGAAAAGTCGGCTCAAATCGCTTGTGCACGGTAACGTACATGTGACTCTTGATCGTCACACTCAGGACAGCCCCATGTCCTTGACGATAGTAGGCAGGAAGATCAGTGCCTCCACCGGAAAAACTGACTCGAAAAGGAGTTTGGGAGATGATCATGAGCGGGCTCAAACCGGTTGCGACTGCAGTAAATTGTCCATCAGGCTAATGTATTGTTTGTACTTTTCCCGTGGAGTTGGAAAATCCTGGAGTCGTCGATGGCCATTTTCAATCAAATCGCTCCAGAGCTTCTCATCGCTGAGGAGGCGGTTGATTTCTTGCGCCGCTGCCACGGCATGATCGGCCTGGAAATACACCGCCGCGTCTTGACAGACATCACGTGTAAAATCAAGGTCGGACGTGACAATCGGCAACCCCATCGCCATGGACTCCGGATAGGTGGCACTGAAAGTTTCCAGGAGCGTCGGTAAGAACGTCACGTGGCACTGTTCGTAGAGTCCGGGTCCTTCCGCAAAGGGGACGGGACCCTGGTTACGAATGAACTGCGAGACTTCCAGGTGTTTCGCCATGCTAAAGACGCGTTGGCAGGTCATGTTTTCTTCTGGAAGGGTGATGATAAACTCAAATTTCAATTGAGGATTCAAGCGACGCAGTTCACGAGCCACGTGGGGAATCAACTCCAGACGTTTCTGTGGGTAAGCCGCCGAAAACGTAAGCATGCGAACAGTCTGGTCTGGTTGAGGAAATGGTCGCTTGCCAAGTCTTTCAAGATAGCCTTGATTGCAGCTATTGGAAACTACACCCACCTTGTTGGCGTCGATCTTTAAACGTTTTGCCAAACCGTCCTTGGAGACATTCGTTTCCGTCACCCAGGCATCGGCGAACCGAAACCAATGTGCCTGATAAGATGTCATGGCGACCATCTTGATCCGTTCCAGGCTGGAGGACAATGCACGATAAGCCAACGGGCTGGCATGAGTGACCCATGGTGTAGCAAACCCCAATAAATGGGGTACTTGGAACCGTACGTAGGCCGGGCCGTTGAACGTGAAAACACAGTCGGGAGATAATTTATTTTCCAATCCCTTCAGACGCCGTCGGCTTGGTCGATGTTGGGCAGGCGAAAATTCAAACACGTGGGCTCGCCGAGTGACTCCTGGAAAACGAGTTTCGAGCTGGTCGGCAACTGCTTGCGAGACCACGATTTCCCAACAGTGACCGGAGTCATCGAGCAGCGCCTCGGTCAGAAATGAAGTCGCGTTTTGAATGCCCCCTCCTTTGACCTGAGTGGTGGTGTTGACGAGTACCTTCATGATGGCCACACGTTCTGCACTGTTTGAATGAAACGAGTCTTGGAACTACTAAATCTTCTCACCTGAGACGACTTGAGAAAGGATCGACCAAAGACGTTCGCTTCCTTTTGCCGGACTGAATTGGTCTTGAATGATCTGTTTTCCTTTTTGGCTGCGGTGCTTTCGAAGCTCTTCATCTTCGAGAAGCTTTGTTACTTGCAGATGGAACGCTTCGAG
The DNA here is from genome assembly GCA_002726515.1 of Planctomycetaceae bacterium. Lineage (GTDB taxonomy): Bacteria > Planctomycetota > Planctomycetia > Pirellulales > Pirellulaceae. The sequence goes on from PBTE01000215.1 coordinate 12,710, forward strand.
ATCGCCCGCAGGAAAGAATCCGATAAAGTCTTCCCCGGGGTCAATGATGCGGATTCCCGGTAAATCCGAGGCGACGATGGGGCACCCGTAGAGGGCCGCCTCGTAAATGACTCTTGGTGAACCCTCGTAGAAGGTCGGCAGAATGACCATCTTTGCTTGTCGATAGTGGTGCTGCATTTCTTGGAAAGGAACACGTCCCACAAATTCGATGTTTGTCTGGTTAGCGTGTTTTTTCAGCAGTTGCTGAAACCAGGATTTGTCTCGAGGGAGGGCCGTTCCGAGCAAAAGTAAGCGGCATTCAACTTGTTGTTCCGACAGACGCTGAAAAAGCTCCAGTGCCAGTGCGACGCCTTTTGCCGGCTGCATATTGCAGGGCAGGATGACATCGGGGCGGGACGTGGTTGTGGCAGGCGCCGTTGTGTGCGGATTGGATATTAACTCCTGTTGTGGTGCGTGTACTGCGTTGGGCCAGAGATAGCCCTTTCGGATTTGTGTGAATCGACGCACCTCTTCCAGGGTAAAAGGTGAGTTAGCAATCACACCGTTTGAAAAATAGAGCCCCAAACGTAACACGAGGCAGTTAATTCCGAAGAACCGGTAGTACATCAACTTTTGCTTGATGTGCAAAGGTCGTGCATATTGGTCACGATTCCAGCCCCGTTCCCAGAGGTAGGTGAAAATACAGGAGGCCAAGAACGTCAGGTGGGTACAACGGCTGCGGTGAAGCAGGCGCAAGAAGACCACAGAGGCCGCCATGAGGTGCTCGATGACGATCCAATCCTTTTCCGGGCCGTTTTTCGACATTTCCCTCTTAGCGGTGCGGGCCGCCCACAACCAAAACCAGAGGCCATGTTTGGGGCGATCCGGAGTGATAAAACGGGTGTTCCGCAGAGGAAGGTCCCATTCCGGCATCTCCTTGGTGAGGATCAGACTGGCGGTCACGTTTTGATCGAGTCCGCAAATTGAACGTACTCGGTCTTCGTACAGGCGGGCGGAACTAATGATCGTGATGATTTTCATTCAGAAAACTGCCTGGGCGCATCTGAAATGCGGTGCCACAACCGGCCGATTCAAATCCGTGTTGCGCTGGTGAAGTTGACAATGACAACTACCGTCTGGTGATTCGTGGCATCCTTGTACCCCGACTTGGCTTGAACCACGACCGTTGCACCGTTGAGAGGGGCTTGCGGAGCCCTGGCTGTGGTTTACTTGTGAGACGTGTCCACAGGTACTACATCGGTCGGACTTTCGGGATCGTCCAGAGAATGATGCGGGTCCGAGCCGCAAACTTCCACAGGCTTTGACTCCTGACCTTCGTTCAAGAGCATTCGCAAATGTTGTTCTAGTGGATCGAGAAATTCAAGGTAATGGCTAATGATGTCTACCGCCGATTCCTCGGCGCTGTGGCTGCCACTGACTTCGAGTCGTCCGACGGTCTCGCCATCAACCACTAAAGGCAACGACGTATGCCACTGTCGTTCGCTGCCGGCTCGTGATTTTCGTGTCCAGGCGGCATAGAAATCTTCGTGAAGTCGAGGTAGGACTAGATTCAGCCGAATACGAGTCAACTGAAAACGGTCTGTAGAATCAACAATCGCTTCCCAGAGTTGTTCCCATTCTTTGGAACCCTGTAGCTGAACACTTCCATGTATTGCGTCCAATTCACGGTTGGTGGCGTAGGTCCAAAAAGACCGACCGAAACCCATAAGTTGGTTGTTGAGCAACAGGAGTTCGACATGCCCGAACATCCGTGCAGATATCATCAACAGCAAGACGGCCAGGACGATCAGAATCCCCATCATTTCATTCTGGAAATAAATACTTGCCAGGGAACCGCAGGCGGTAAGGCTGCACAACGCACCGATCAGGACGACCGCCTTCGCATGAGTCAGACCGCGAGTGAGAAGCCGGTGATGAATGTGTCCGCGATCAGTAGCGTAGAGGCTGCGTCCGGTGAGCTTTCGCCGCAGAATGGCAGCCACTGAATCAAACATGGGAATTGCCATGATAGCCAGAGGGCCCGCCAGCGCAATCGTAGCGGCTTCCTTAATACTACACCGCAGGGCAATCGTTCCCAGAACCAGACCGATCAGCATGCTTCCGGCATCACCAAGATAAATGGTGGCTGGCGCAAAATTGAAACGCAGAAAGCCTAGCAGAGCACCGGCCAGGGAAAACGCAATGATCGCATCAACGAGGTGATGTGTCATGATCGCCATCACACCCAACGTCAGGCTGCAAATCAATCCAATTGTGCTGGCCAGTCCATCAATTCCGTCGATGAGATTGACGGAATTGATGGCGCCCAGTAACCAGAGAAACGTGAAAAGAACGCCAACCAGTCCGAATTCGGTGGTGAATCCGAAGATATCCATGCGTCCAATGGATAGCCCATCACCAACAAAGATCACCAGCGAAGCTGCGGCGATTTGCCAGAACAATTTCACACCACCCCGCATGCCAGACCGATCGTCCACCAAGCCGGCCAAGCACAGAACAATCGCTGCCAGTGCAAGCCCGGCGAGCGACCCTGCATTCGGGATGGCAGCCACGGTTTGCCCGGGAAAGAAATACCAAGCAGTGCTGGAGGTGCTGGCGACGCCTATGAGCGTGGAGACCAGAACGACGTATCCCCCCCCCAAAGCGACAGAGTTGGTGTGGATTTTGCGATGGCCATCCGGGTGATCAACAAACCCTCTCTTGATTGCGTAGCGGCGTACGAGGGGCGTGTAAATTAACGAGATAATGAGCGCTGAGCACGCCGCCGCGAAAATCGTTATTGCCGCCTTAAACGATAGCATGATACCAGGTCAACTATTTGTTCTAGGCGACCCGTTGAATCCTTCGAGTTACAGGGGATTATGGGTTAGAGAAATAAAATGATTCAGCAAAGAACTTCGTCGACCTAAAATCGCGGTTGTCTTCCGTTTTTGACTGGAGAGAAAAATTTTCCACAGGGTCGAAACAGGTTTGACTTCATGTTGGCTAGTACCAAATCATAGCACCCTCGTAGGTGCCAAGTTTTTCCGCATGGCGAGCCGCCCCTCGTTCATTTGAACAAACGAAGATGAATTGGTCAAGGAGATGGGGTAAGACAACCCAATTGTCGCGGTCGTATTGGAGGTCAACTGTCGATAGTGACATTTGGAATGAATTGAAAAAGAAAGTATTGATAGGGTTGCAGTGAGCGCTAGCCGGTACGACCTGTGGAGCAACTCAAACAGGTGTCAGATAAAAGGAATTACAACAAGTGCGCCTCGGTGGATTGCCTCGAGTAGTGCCAACTTTTCCGAGTCGTGCTGGCAGCGGCTTTGAACGCTTAACCGAGTCGACAAGACCATACATCAGGTTATTACGCTCGTTTCAGCCGGTGGGTTCATCCGAAAATGCGGATAACGAGTTTTTCTGCATGGTTTCTGCGACTGGGAATTTGGCATTTCGTGAAATGCCTCGCACCGGTTTTGGCGGTTGTGTTCACATTTGGGAATGTGTCGCTGCGCCGATTTCTTCGGTGGTATCAGCTACTTCCAATGATCCTATGTGACAAGCGAGCTAGAACAATGGAGAGCCTCCGAAACGAACTACTTATCCGTACAAGCTTCATTTATTCGTCAGAGGTGTAACAACCCTCCGAACACGGAGGGTGACAGATTCCTTTCCGTTGTCTTTGTTATACGATTTGTCAGGTGTTCATTTGCTGCATGGATGACAACCGCCACATCGTGAGGTTTTGTCTCTGTCGCTTTCGACGAGCAATGGCCTCATCGGATTTGAGTGCTGTTTGTGCGCTCGAGGTCAACGGCAGATTGTCGAAACCGGAACGCAAGGAGCAATTCACCTGTGGAGAGGAAACGCCGCTGGTCGATTACCTAATGAACGGCCTGCCCTTGTATGCCGGGATGAGAATTGCTGTTGCCGCAGCAGAATTTCGAAAATGAACCTGTTACTATTTAGCTGGATTGAAAAAGGAAATCTCTCAACTGACAGAATGATGGCCTTGAGAAGGCAGGTGTCAGTCCGAAGGTGCGGTATTTCTTG
>PBTE01000216.1 GCA_002726515.1 Planctomycetaceae bacterium
ATCGGCTCGTAGGTACCGGACGGGACCGTCCAGTATTTCGACACAACAGGATTGAATGATGCCGAAAGATTTGTTCACCGATTCCCAATGTCTAACTATTTATTTTATCAACAAATCACCTGCTACGACTACTCGGTTTGCCCTAAATTTTTCCGTAACGGCCCAGTTCTGGGCCATCTTTTTGCCTGATCCTGACAAACTACCAACAGACTTGGAGCAAATTTTCCCCTACCCACAACGTGACGGCCCGCCACGGAAGATAGTCAAACAGGGTAGGCCGACAAGTTGAGATCCTCAAATTCCGTCGACGCAGCCAGCGGCTTGTCCAGCCCTGCCCTGACTCAGTTGGGACAACCAGTGCCAACGGATGGTTCTAACGGGGTGTTTACCTCTCCAGAGACAACCCGCCTGGCTTGCAGTGCCATCCTACTCGACGAGTTTGAGGCACAGGTCGGATTGTATTGAGTTCTCATTTTGAACGTCAGCGACATTTTCGGACGAAGAAACGCAGATAAAAAGGGGGCCAAGCTGCCCAGTACGGCTGAGCCCGCAGGTACTCCCCACTTCCTCTGATATTGTAGTCTTCATCCCTTCTAAACCAGTCGGCCCATTTTATCTTCGAACGCCCCCCCGCTCGTTGACCAATTCGGAATTTACCAATTTCAGCGATTCGGTGATTTAATCAGAAAACAACAACTAGTACATCTCTTATGTAAGTGATGTGTCCTGGCAACAAGATTCGTATTGCGCCGTTTCTTTACACATCTATACGATCTATGAGAACATATACTTGTGTAAGTGAAAAACCGTCTCCTGGTCGACGGTGCGGTGTCGCTGCGGAACTGGTTCCTGGAACCGGCTATCTGTTGCTCGGGATCCATTTTGAACTCGTTGCTAAAGCGACTTCGCAAGCGGGCGTTAGAAGGCGACCTAAAACTCCACTCCAACACTACCTCTGCAGGGAACCCAGTCTTGGCGGCTGAAATCCAAACTACTTCCGCATCGAATACAGATTCTTCCAGCGAAATATCGTCAGGTATCGAGCAAACGATCTGTCGTACACTCAGTGTGCTCATTCCGGTCTACAACGAACGTTGGACAGTCGCCACAGTGATTCAGCGAGTCCTTGGAACCAAGGTGCCCTTGGATTTAGAGATCATTGCGGTGGATGACGGTTCTACGGATGGGTCGGCTGACATTCTGGATCAACTGGCCTGCAAACACCCACAACTGAACGTTGTGAGACATCCCAAAAATTCAGGCAAGGGCACGGCGATCCGCACGGCCATCAAACACATGACCGGAGATGTCGCCGTCGTCCAAGATGCCGACCTCGAATACGACCCCGCTGATTACATTCTGCTGCTGCGACCCATACTGGATGGAAAAGCCGACGCCGTCTACGGATCACGCTTTGCCGGCCACCCGAGACGCGTGCTGTTCTTCTGGCACAGTCTAGCCAACCGGTTTCTGACACTGGTTTCCAACATGTTCAACGATTTGAATCTGACCGATATGGAAACTTGCTTCAAGATGGTACGCAGTGACGTCTTAAAACAACTTCGACTACGCAGTGAAACGTTCACCTTCGAACCCGAGTTAACTTGCCGACTTGCCCAGTGGGGGGCGCGATTGTACGAGGTACCCATCAGCTACAGTGGCCGCACCTACCAGGAAGGCAAGAAGATTCGAGCAACGGATGGACTCAAAGCACTTTGGCAGATGTTTTATACGCGCTTTGTGGACATTCAATTCACTGACCATTCCGGCTTTTACATCTTGCTCTCAACCGCCAAAGCACAGCGTTACAATCGCTGGATCGTCAAAAAGTTTCAGCAGTTTTTGGGAAACCGGCTCCTGGAGGCCGGTTCCGGCACAGGGAATCTAAGCGGACTTCTTCTGAACCGCGAACGGGTCGTGCTTCTGGACTCTGAAAAGGAGTACGTGGCCTGTCTCGAACAGCGGTACGGTTGGTACCCCAACGTACGAGTGGAAGGAGGCGACCTGACCAAACGCGACACTTACAACACGTTACAAGACGAGCGCATCGACACCATTCTGTGTTCCAATGTGCTGGAACACCTGGAAAACGATCGCCAAGTGCTGGCACACATGCACGAGACACTTGAGCCCGAAGGGCACTGCATCATTCTCGCCCCGGCAGAACCCTGGTTGTACAACGGGATCGACGAAGAACTAGGGCACTGTCGCCGCTACCGCCGGGAAGAACTGCGAACCAAAATGCAAGAGGCCGGCTTTGAAATCGTCATGGAATCCCAATTCAATCGCCTGGCCTGGCTTCCCTGGGCATTTTCGGGGCATATCCTGCGACGTCGGCATCTCTCACCACGCCAAATAATCTGGTTCGACCGTATCATCCCCCTGGCCAAGTTACTGGAACACTGCCTTCCCACTCCCGGCTTGTCGCTGCTGATGGTAGGGAAAAAGACATCGTGAACCGGGTTGCAGCACGTGCCCCACGCGACCGGCTAGACTCAGCCGATCCCATTTTGAGGTTCGCCGTCCTTCCCACTCCCACCGCCAAAAGCCTCCGCGGGAAGCTTAAGGCGGTGTACGACTAGTACTGGACAAGACCACTACAGCTCAAAATCCTCGAAGAACGCATCCGCGAACTCGTTATTGGTTTCCACGAGCGTATCGATATCGTCACCGCCAGTCAGGGACACCCGACCTGCAAATTTAGAACCTTCAATTTCCAGGGTGTCGTCCCCAAGACCAGCACGCAAAGCAAAACTCCTGGAAAAAGTAGAGTCGACGATGCGGATCGCGTCTGCACCGCTTCCTGTTCGAATTCTCGTCGGTCCCTGAACCTGTACCTCGTTTAAATCCACGCGGTCTACACCCTGCCTTCCGTTAACGATGAGACCTCCATGAATCGATGTTTGTTTCAGATCGAGACTGTTCTCCAAACCACCTCCCAGATTCACTCGGAGACGGTTCAATTTGGAATCCTCGACGTGGATGCTGTCATCGTGACCACCGCCGTTGATTAATGCAGCGCCTCGGTTAGACACCTTGGTGAGTCCGATGTCGTCGTTTCCCGGGCCGGTATTAACTTGTAACACCCGGCCAGTGCGCAGATCGTTCAGTGTCACGGCGTCATCGCCTGCATGCGTGTTCACACGTAGCATGAATCCTACCCTGCCATCTGCAATCTGCACCACGTCGGGGCCTGGGCCCGTCTCAATCGCCATGGAGCCCCCCACACTGGTGCCCGTCACACGGATGTGCGCGGGTAGCGGTACCTTGGACGGGTTCGTTGGATCTTGCTCGGGAATCTTCTCGTCTGTGCCATCAGCATCCTGGTGAACCATTCCGCCCGGCCCATTACCTGGTCCCTTGTCACCGCCTGGTCCCTTGTCACCGCCGGGTCCCTTGTCACCGCCGGGTCCCTTGTCACCGCCGGGTCCCTTATCACCGCCGGGTCCCTTATCACCGCCGGGTCCCTTGTCACCGCCGGGTCCCTTGTCACCGCCGGGTCCCTTGTCACCACCTGGACCCTTGTCACCACCTGGACCATCAGAGGAAGCTGCCTGTCGTGGTCTGCCGGTAATAAACACACTCCCAGCCACGTTCGAGTCGGCGAGATGCACCTCGTCCGCTCCGAGTCCCAAGTCAATCCGAGCGTTCCGGGCCACTTTCACATCCTGCAAGTGAACAGCGTCTTCGCCTAGCCCACCGCTGATATCAAGGCGGCCATGAATTCCAACTGAATTCATTTCGACCACATCATTTCCCTGATGCATCACAATGCGCACACCTCGGGTGACATTTTCCACTGTAATGGAAGCTTCGCCGTTGACAGTCGTTTCCTCTCCGTTGACTCCGGGCAATCCATTAATCACGTACGAACCAAGGTCTTCTCCCGCTACAATCGCGACCTGATTGTCGAGTTCATCTCCTTCCACAAATAGGTGGCCCTCAGGAGACACGGTTGCTGCCACGTCACCTGCCATCAGAATGCGTGTTTCCAACGACTCCACCCGATAAACGTTTGATTTTTGGAGACGATCACCAAGGCTCATGTTCTTTCCTCCGTTTCCCGCAGGGTCAAGAAAAGATTCCCGCAGGCTTAAAGATGCCGTTTGCCTGAATGGTTGCAAGCCCTCCTGGCTGAACGGCCGGTCATTACCCCTAAACAATGCTGGCTCAAGGAAAACCCCGTTTCGTCGGGGTTGGCGAATCGCCGCCTTTTCCTCGTTACCTTTAAAACACCCAAAAACTGGCAAGGTTTCGCTAGCGGGGAAAAAATTCCCGGGAAGTGCTTTTCCAAGCGTGGACGCCAGTCGGATGAAAATTGCTGTGGTTGCCCCCGGGAGCCTGGGACAACGATACGAAGAGTTCCTAATCATCGTCACAGCGAGGAAGTCGGCGCTGCAACTGGTTGTTTCACTGGCACCGAGAAAACTCGCCCGACGCACACGAAAAGACTTCATCCATCGTCTTTCTACCACTCAGAACTGAGAGTCTTCAATCAGCAAACCACCGAGTTGGTTCGATTTGGCGAGACTTAACAACGCCGCCACATCGCCCTGAATCCTGCGGTAAACAAAAAAAGAAATCCCCAGACCCATCAGTCCCACAAAACTCAAGATTCCCAGAACCATGGAATTCTGAAGTCCAGTCAGAATGAGAACGGCAATCGACATCATAGGAACCCCGCCGGCGATCATCAGGAAAAAACCGGCTTGCCGACCAAGTTGACAAAGTTGCTCCCGGTCTTCAAACGTCGAGACATTCCGTTCCATCAACGCCGGATAAAAGACTTCGACTGCCAACAGGACTGCATAAAAGAACGGATAGGCAGCGGCCATAAATCCGCAGGCTGTTAGGGTCGACAGGAAGTAGGCAAAGACGGTCAGGTCCATTTGGCCACCTTGTAAGTTAAAACTTACGGGAAATGCAAACGCACAGAGTATCCAGGCTGCGATTCCAAGCAGGGCGACATACAGACCGAGACGTAAAGAGAGTCTCCGAGTGGCAGCAGAGACATCATGGGCCACTACTTTTCCCAACACCAATTGGCGTACCGTGCGGGTCACCGGCCACGCCAGCCAGCCCACAAGGATCATGCCCAAAGGGTAGGCAGCCAGGTTGATGACAATCGTAGAAATCACAAAGTCAGTCGCCCGTTCCGGCAGCTGAACCTCAATGATATTCTGTTTGTTGTACCAGATGTTCAGTCCCGAAGCCAAAAAGTTGGGAAACGCGACTGCCATGATCAAGACACTGAGGGGAAACATCCGGACCATTCGCCGCCAATTGCGCACTGGCGGATTCAACAGCTGTTGAGCCCGCGGGTTCATGCAGAGTTGCAATTGTGCCGCCATTTCCGACCCATCCTGCCAACGCTGATCGGGATTCGGGTCAAGACCGACCTGCAGCACGCGGGTCAATTCACGTGTCAGTCGGTCGGCGGGACTGACGGCCAGCAGCGAGACACCTTGGTGGCGTCGTTCCGACATCTTTTCCAAAGTTTCTCCCCAATCGGCCCCTATCCGTTCGTCTTGAAAAGGCCGCTCGCCGTGCAACAGCTCCCAAAGCATGACTGCCAGAGAATACAAGTCACTGCGGCCGTCCAATTCCTCCGGACTTCGAGCATGAGTCGGGTTGCAAGCCTCCAATTGTTCGGGGGACATGTAGGCCAAGCTTCCCCCAAAGTAAGCGGCCGGTGTGTTCCCCTCGACCAGAGAACTGTAACTGATGTTAAAGTCAGCCAATTTCGGGGCAGCATCTGCCGAAATCAACACGTTGGCCGGTTTGATGTCACGATGCAGCACCCCTCGTCGCTGCGCATAATGCAGGGCAGCGGCTAATTGCGAACCGAGTTGGCAATTCACTTCGGGCCAGCTGGCAGCCGCCAGGGCACGCCGCCAATCCGAATACACCGGTGGTGCCTCACCTCGCTTGGCCAACGACTCGTCGATCGCTTGCAAAAACTGCTTGCCCGTTCTTTCGTCAGGCGGAGTCCCTTTCAGAAAACGCACCACGTCCTGTAATGTGCCCCCTGAGACATACTGCATGTACAACAGGCGTAAACCTCGCTCAGGCAGACGCCTCTGATCGTAGACTCGCACAATGTGGGGGTGATCAAGCTGTGCAAGTGTTTGAGGCTCCATCCCCTTGTCCCCCGAAACCTTTAAAGCCACAAGGCGTTGCATCGACTCCTGTCGGGCTAGAAAGACTGTTGCAAAGGCACCCGTTCCCAGCTTGCACATCAGATGAAAATCATCGAGTGTCTGCCCGACTTCAACCTCCTTCGATTCATTCCTGATAAACAAACACGTACTCTCGGTGCTTGACTCCACGGGCAGCAGACGAGCCAACTTCGTCGCTTGTTGAGGAAATCGCTCGATGAATTCATCGGGATGCGGATCTTTGCCCGAAAGACGACGAACGTGGAATTCCTCGTAGATCAAGTCACAGGGTACACCCTGGCTGTCGGTCAACTCCTCGAACTCGTTGGCGTATTCTTCGATCCGCTTGGGAAGATTTCGATGCTGCCAACGAAATTCCAGATCAACTTTGATCAGTTCCACCAACACCATCCGCCGCAGGGCAGCCGGTTCCCGGGGGAGAAATTCGCCCAGTTTGGGAACGCTACCACCGGCTTGCCAACGTGAAATGAAGCTTTCGAGTTGGTCTGCTAAAAGACTCCAGGAATGTTCCACGTCTTCCAACTTCACTTTTCCGGCTTTCCTCACACATGGCTAAACATCGAACTGGGATCGGAAAGCCAATCGGGCTTGTGACGGTCGAAACTTCGACTAGGATAACCCGAAAAGGGGGCCTGCTGAACCCATCAGGCAAGCTGTTGCCGAAAGCTTCCGCGGGAAAGCCGAGTTGGATGAGCCTGATCGAGGGCGTCTGCGTCGTGCTCGGTCGCACGGAATGCCGTTTGAAGAGGACACTAAGCAAACACAGGAGTGAGAACCGTTTTCGGTAACCAACAAGCACCCCTATCGGGCGGACCTCCGAGACTCGGCTGCTCATTTGGAAAACCAAGCAGTTCTTCACGGCAGTCGGACGACAAATTTATTTTGGAAAACCAGCTGGTGGGGCCGGAGCCCCGCTAAACGTTCTTCGGGGGGAAATTATGGCCCCATCTGGCGATCACTTGCTCGAGCGTGTTCGAAACAGGGATCCAGAGGCACTGGCAGAATATATTGAATTGAACCGCGGGCCACTGATGGGCTTTATCGAGCGGCAGTTGGGTACCGCCCTCAGAAAAAAAGTCGATTCCGAAGATATTCTGCAAGAGGTGACCATCGATGCCGTACGCTCGTTGGCAGAAGTGAAACTGGGAGACCGCGAACCTTTCTCCTGGCTCTGCCAAATCACCGAACACCGCATCATCGATGCCCATCGGCGATTCTTTGGTACTCAGAAGAGAGATGCGGCTCGAGAAGTTGCCCTCGGTACAGGCGGTGGTGACACGAATCAACCCGGCTTGATCAACATGCTGGTCAAAACGATCACTACTCCCAGCCAGGCGTTCTCGCGAAACGCCCGTGAGCTGCAATTGCTTGAAGCCGTTGGAACATTGCCCGAAGAGCAGCAACTGGCACTGCGAATGCGGTATGTCGAAGGATTGCCATCGAAGGACATTGCCCACAAACTGAAAAAAAGTGATGGTGCCATCCGCGTCATGCTCACACGGTCACTCCAACGGCTGCAAACCGTACTGGAAACCAACCGGGAAGAAACGGAGCCGGGAAATCTGGGGAAGTGAAGCCCCGGGGGTCTGATAAAGCGTGCCCCTTAGGCAACCGCCGGCACATCGGATTCATTGCGGACACGCAACCTTGATTCGGCTTCGTACCAGAAATGTTCATCCAATCCATCCGGCTTGCCACGTTTCTCCCACAGAGAATACGCCAGGTCACCGATTTCGCCAGCAGTCGGCTCCCGGCCGACTTGAAACCGCGAAACCACCGCCAGCTCTTTCAATTCGGGCACCGACTGGGTAAGGCCCGTATCGATGTCTTGCGATTTCGGACGAGTATCCAAAACGTCACTTGCTTCAGAGCCAGGAAATGCATCCTGGGGTGGCTGCCGCTCAAAACTCTGAGCAGCTTCCGTGACCAGTGACTTGAAGCAATCGCTGTCACCCGCTCTCAGGGCCCGCTGCAATTCGACCATTAACAAGTCGCAATCGTGCCAGTCTGGTGGTGTCGAGTCGGCTGACGATTCCGGACGGTATTGGGGATCCATCAGTCCGCGCAAGTGGTCCCAATGGATGCCCGTCACCTCCAAAATCGCGGGCCAGAAAAAACGCTCCAGTTCCACCTTCTGCTGCCCAATCCCCCCGGAACGATCGAATTCAGCGGCCTCAGCGAGAGCATCCGCCAGGGACTGATCCGTCCAACCGCCGGCTGTCTTGAATCTGTCGAGTATCTCCAGCGCCAGCAAACGGTATCCGTGAACTCGTTTCTTCAATTCCTGGCTGAACTGCTCCAAACCATGGCTCTGGACGAAGCCCACTGCTCCGCTGCTGGCATCGACCTTTGGACTTGACAGGGAAAAAACTCTTGGCGCTCGTTCGGCCTGGCGGGCCTGGCGAATCGAATTCAGTACTTTCTCACAATCCGGTGAGTGTTGCCCAAGTGCCAAAGTCACCGTACGGATGCCGTGGGCTGCCAATTGCTCCCACTGACGGCGATGCACGCTGTGTTCATGCGAAGCAATCGTCGCCACATTGCAGGCCCCCAACGACTGGAAATAAAGTACGTCCACGATGCTGCCGACCAGCAACAGGTGCTCATGACCACCAGACCCGGGACGTAGGGCAACATCCAAGCCAAAGGCCTCCGTCTTCTGGCCACCTCGCAAGAACAGCACTTGATTGGTTTCAACCTCCTGCTGCTTCACCTCCAGAGCCGCAACCGTGGTCACCCGACCATAACGGTCGCGCCAAGGGATGATGAGCCGTCCTTCCAAACGTGGGTCGCAAACAACGTGGGAGGCAAAGATCTCGTCCCGGCTGAACCCCGCGGCGACCAGATGGTCAGCGATCTCTTGAACAGACCTGAAGAATCCCAGCGGCAGGTGCAACAAATCGTCGGAATTGATCTTCCAATCGCGGGCCACCGTGTCGCACACGTCACGGTTTGTCTCCCGGTGCAACGTCGTGTGGCAATGACCCACGTAGGTTTCCAGCAAACCGCGACGCCGTTCGTTAGACATCGCGCGCTGTTGCTCAGCGGGCGACGTCTTGTGTGGAATCGAGTTGTTCGAGATACCAGTTCGGCGTGCTAGACTTCGCACTGCTTCCTCAAACTGCGTACCGGTTGGATCGGTGTCACCCTGGTGGTAAGACAACCAACTCGTTGTTTGGCCACATGGGTCGATGAAACCCCAATTTTGATGGCAGATCAGGGGCGCCGGTCCGCCCGGATCATTATCGTGACCTCGAAATCCCGTCCAACCGCAAGCCGTTCTCGTCCAACGAAATTCGGGAAACACCTGGTCTAGACGCTCAAACAAGGTCGGCAGGAGCTCTTGTTCGTAAAATCGTGAAAGATTTGCTTGCGAAGGGTCCTGATAGATCATTTTGAACTTCCCCGAAAGACGAATCACCCCCCCCTTGAAAGTCCAGACGGGCGAAAGACGATACAGAAAGCCTCCGCGGCCCTGCAAGGGCATTTTTCGCTGTTTACAGGGTCTCCCCCAACAATTCCACACTTGCCGGCCAATACGGGACCGTTTTCTCGTTTCTCGCCGGATGCCTTGGTACGGGTCGCAATCTGGACCAAGATCTCCGATTTCCTGTGAACCGCCAGCCTCCGAGTCGGGAATGAGCCGGTTCTGGCCCGTAACACTTCGTGTTTTTTCCGATTTTTCGGGCTAGGGCATTGACACAAGTTGTCTAACGATTAGCCTAATAGCTGCTGTGGGAGTGGAAAAAGAAACTTTGCCGGTTCCCAGTCACACCCGGAATGTTCAAAAAAAAACTCCGGGGTGTTGACAACCCCAGAAAACCTGTCATAATCGTTAAAGATTGACACGAAATAGTTTGCACTAACTCGCTAACCGAGAAGATCTAATCACGCAGATTTAATCAAAAACATAGCAAAACCAAAGAAACGCACGCTCATGAAGCTGTGAAAACCCTGTCAAAAAAATCACAATCTACTCGCTAGAGTAGGTGGTTTTTTTGTTAGGGTTTTTTTATTGGATTTTTAACCTCGACTCAAATTGTGTTCACGAAGAGCCTGCATGGGACTTCATGAACGACATCTAAAGAGCAAACGCTAGTGAAAGCATTGTTGTAGACCCAAATCAGAAACAAAAACGGACTTGAGCCCTCCAGTGGGGCATTGGTTTTCCGGTTTTCTCAGAGGTCTACTTTCATGGCGTCGTCGCTTGTGTTGGGCACATAAGCAATTCTTCATGACGGCGAAACATAAATGCGTTGCAGCCTGGGGTTGGTTGCAGCAATTTGGGATTTTCACTGTTTGGAAACGACAATTAAGATATTACAGGAGTGAACTTATGAAAACGCGACATGCATTTCTTTTGGCAATGGTAGCCGTTTTGGGTCTGTGCTCTTCAGCTTTTGCTGCCCCGATGTTAACCGTGGATTCAGCAACTGGCGCCATGACCTTTTGGGGTTCGCACGCTGCAGCTGCAGCTGCTAATCCTGGTAACGGCATCTCCGATCCTGGTGGTGAAACCGACACTAGCCTGACCGGTATTCAAATTACCGATACAGCAGCCTTGACGTACGATTCTGGCGATATTGTCGGTCTTTACACCCCGGACGTGATTACGGGTAGTTTCCCGTTCGTTCAGGCTCAAGTATTCCTGGATGCCCCCGGTGGTGTTCCTAACAGTCTCTACTATGCCGAATTGCTTTCACCGGCTTCACTCAACAATGGTGTGGCTTACGCAGCTGGCGACAGCACGGGGTTGGATGTTGGTTCTGCTGGCGGAACTGGCGTTGCAGCTGAATACAGCTACGAAGGTGGTGCTGCAACCGTCGCAATGGATGTTGCGTACACTGCCATCCCAGAGCCCTCCACTCTCTTGCTGATCTGCTTGGGATTGGTTGGACTGGCTGTTGGTCGACGATCCGCTCGTTAAGACGACGTCGCCTTAGCTGACATTGAAGAAAAAACAGTGAGCACTCGTGGCCTTCCCCGTTCTACGACGGGTGGGCCGGAGAGCTGGCTGAGAGGTCCTCGGGGAGGACCCCAACTAAAAACCGTTTGGTGTGATCACACAACAACCGTTTGTTTTGCACGACTCGCCTGAGTTATCAGGACAAAATCGCTGTGCAAAAAGCAGACATTATCTGAATAGTGATAACCCCACCGAAAAGCCTTCCGTTGTTCGACGGGAGGCTTTTTTTATTTGAAAAGAAAAATATATTGCGACTGGTGGGGGATTTTCAGGAGCAAAAAAACACGCTGAACCCTAAAAAACGTGGTTTTGACGAAGAAAATCGTCTTGACGAAAAATCCAAGTCTATCCAAAAAATTTTCAAGAATTTAGGCCCATTTACAAACCAGTCTGCTATACTGGGCACTTAATGACTGTTTTTCCAGATAGGCTGCTAGGGCAGTTTGTTCCATCGCTGAACAAGCTGTGCTAAATGCCGGTTGTAAATCACCCGAGTTGTGTTGACGACAATTTGCACAACGGTGATCGGTTTTAACGAGTAAACATCCGAGAGGAAACGCTAATCGAGAGGAACTGCTAATGAAAGCATAGATGTAAGCCCATGCCGGAAAAAAGAACGGACAGCAGCCCATATAGATGGGGCTTGGTTTTCCAATTTTCTAGCGGGGCTGTTTTTATGCCGTCACCGTTTATGTTGGGTTCAAAACAACCTGCAAGACGGTAACTGGTTTTGAACGTCGCAGTCGAGTTTGGCTGTGGCAACTTGGGATTTTCACTGTTTAAGAAAGACAAATAGGTACTTTTAGGAGCGACTAATGAAAACGCAATTTGCATTAATTGTGGGTTTGGTAGCTGTTTTGGGCATGTGCTCTTCAGCCTTCGCAGACCCGATGTTGACAGTCAAC
>PBTE01000217.1 GCA_002726515.1 Planctomycetaceae bacterium
AGACCGTGTAGTTGATCGTCCGCTCGCGGGTCTCCCAGCAGGGCTTACAGACCGTGTAGTTGATCGTCCGCTCGCGGGTCTCCCAGACAGGCTTGCAGACCGTGTAGTTGATCGTCCGCTCGCGGGTCTCCCAGCAGGGTTTGCAGACCGTGTAGTTGATCGTCCGCTCGCGGGTCTCCCAAACAGGTTCGCAAACCGTGTAGTTGATCGTCCGCTCACGGGTCTCCCAGACAGGCTTGCAGACCGTGTAGTTGATCGTTCGCTCGCGGGTCTCCCAACAGGGCTTGCAAACCGTGTAGTTGATCGTCCGTTCGCGGGTCTCCCAGCAGGGCTTGCAAACCGTGTAGTTGCAAGTTCGATACCGCGTCTCATAGACTGGCTTGCAAACTGTGTATTCACAGTCTCGATAATGCGTTTCACGGACGTACCGTACACAGTCGATTGTCTTATTTTCACATACGGTATCGTAAACCGTCTTATAACAGGTGAATTCCCGCGGTTCACGAACAACTTTACGACATGTCTTCATGATTGTGCAGAGTTGTTGCTGGCAGCAACTATGGTCCGAGGCGTCGCAAGCGAAACTGCAGTGTCGATAGTTGGCGACACCGCAGTAGGCTCCCAAGGCCATTTCCACCGACATCGCAACTGTAAAGGCCACAACCGCCGATACGCGTTGAATTAGTGTCATTTTGCGGTCTCCTCGTTTCTCGCTCGATCCAAGGTCCTGGTTTTGAACAGTCTGATGTCCATCCTCAGCAACCAGTGTTGTGTGTCTTTTCCTGATGGCACCAGATTTTGTTCCGAAATCGGTCTAGATCTGAAAACCCTGAAAATTACCCTCAACTATGCAAAGACCTAAACAATGGGGCCTATGTGGTCAGTAATCGTCAACATGAGACAACAGAGTGAAATAGAAAGAATGCATAAAACAAAAGTAATGCGGAGGGTGGTGTGGATAAACACCATGAACAGCTTGGATACAATATGTCTGTTATAGTAATTTGCATGATTTGAAGGAGACTGCCACAAACCACTCCTCCGGTGAAGCTTGTGGTGGGCGTCGGCTTGTCCTACAGTAACCACAAAAGAGAAAGTGGGCTGAGTGGTTTCATGCTCGACCGTTAACTCCTTCCCGCAAAGTGCACCGAGGGAAACCAGGTGGAAACAACAAATGACGGCCAAGTACCTCGAGCGGTCGTGCATCGGCTCAGTTTATATCTACGCGAACTGCAGCAGCTAATCATCAACGGTCGGTCGACCACCAGTTCCACTCAACTTGGCAAGTTGCTTGGTTTCACCGACGCACAAGTCCGAAAGGATTTGGCGCATTTCGGACAGTTCGGCTATCCGGGCATCGGTTATCGCTGCGAAGAACTGATTGTTGCTATCAAGAGCATCCTGGGTACCGATCACGAGTGGCCGGTGGCCATCGTAGGAGTCGGCAACCTGGGAAGGGCATTGCTGGGATACCGCGGTTTTCACAACCAGGGATTTCGAGTGGTGGCAGCTTTTGACACCGATCCCGAAAAGGTGGGAGAAAAATTCGAAGGAATTCTAGTCTACCCCACCGATCAAATATCGGAATTCATTCGCCAACACAGTATACGGCTGGCGATGATTGCAGTGCCCGCCAGTTCGGCTCAAATCGTGGCAGACGAACTGGTTCGTTCCGGTGTCGAAGGAATCGTCAATTTCGCACCTGTCACGCTGGCCCACCCCGCAGGTATCTGGGTTGAGCGGGTTGACTTGGCCATTGAACTGGAGCAGCTTTCTTTCTCAGTTGTGAACCGTCAACAAAATACGTAAGCTATGAAGAACCTGTGGAAAATCCGGTTCTAGACGAGAGACTCCCACGAAACACTACCCCCTGGTGTAATGGCAGCACTACGGATTTTGGTTCCGTCAGTCGAGGTTCGAGTCCTCGGGGGGTAGCTATCCGTAACCCATGTCCGCGATGGGTATTGGCAACCATCTGTGCGGATTGGTGCGCCCCCTGTCGTTCGCGAAAAAGCTAAGCATCGCTTGCTCTATTCGGCCCGCAACTTGGCCAACGTCTGACTGGCTTGGGAATGATCAGGGTCCCACTTCAGGGCCTTTTCGTAGGATTCGATGGCATTTTGCCGCTGCTCGAGCAATTCGCATGCAATACCACGTAGGAAGTAGCCTTTTGCCTGACCTGGCTCACGTCGAATGATCTGGTTGAAATCATTCAGAGCTCGCTGAAAGTCACCCGTGTTCAGGTAGGCTTTTCCACGGTTGGCGTAGGACAGAACGTAAACGGGGTTTCTGTTGATCGAGTCGGTAAAATATTGAACTGCTTTGGCAAATTTCTTTTGTCTTAAATAGACAACTCCTCTCCAAAAATCAGCTCGTGGATCGTCTTGAATTCGTGAGAAGTCCTGCAATGCCAGATCCAATTCATCCAGGTAGTACCACACGATGCCACGTCGGAACCGTGCCTCACCGGCGAATCCCGGCGCCTTGCTTAAAGCTTCGGTGTACAACTCGACAGCCTTTTTAAGATTGCCTAACATCCGATGCGCAGTTCCTTGAAACATCAAAGCTGTTACTTGATTCGGATCCAGGTCCAGCACCGCTTGGGTTGCCTCAATTGCTGCACTGTATTGTGCCTCTCGCTGACTTTCCGGAACATATTTCCCCAGTTCGAGATGGGCGCTGGCGATCCTGACCAGCTGTTGTTGCATCTTCTCAGAACCGGAAAAATCTGATTGGGAACCAAAACCGTCGCCTTTTTCAAGACCCACTCCAGCAGCTTCAACCTTTTGGAGGGCTTCGGTCAGAATGCTGATGGCACGGGAATAGTCCGAAATGATCGATTCGCTATCACCGGGACTCATTGCTGACGCTCGGGTTGCCGATTCGAAGTAGGTAGAACCTAATCTTTCTGTGAATTCTATATTTTCCGGCGCCAACTCATGAGCTCGTTCCAGGTCGTCGATTGCCTTGACAGTCCTTCCCAGGCTACTATTTCCCAGCCCTCGTTCAAAATGGGTGTCTGCAAGTTCTGTGATGATGGTTTTCTGTTCGTCGCGATAGCTTTCGGCACCCACCAAGGTCTTCAGCGTCTCAATAACCGTGGTCAGGGAGCCGACTCCCTTCTCAATGTTCTTGTTCGCATCCAGATTGCCCAGACCCGCATCCTGTTGACCGTATTGAATCAGGGCTTTTCCGTAGTTACTCAGAAATTCCGTGTCGGTCGGTAAAGTTTCGACAGCTCGTTCGAAGTCTTGTGTCGCTTCGCGATAGTTCTCAATATCCATGTACAGTTTTCCCCGCTCGTTTAATCCAATTGGATTATTGGGAGAACGTGCAAGGGCACTATCAAACGACTTTAAAGCAAGATCGTAATAACGGAGTTCGTAAAAAGCCTTACCACGTCCCAGTAAGGCACGTACATCTCCGTGGCCCTGCGGGGTATTCAGAATTTGTGTATATCGAACTACCGCCTCCAAAAATCTCTCTGCTTCTACAAGTTGCGTGGCTTCGTTGATCGCTTCATCCAGAGTAAGGTTCTGGTTCTCATTCGTTCCCTCAGCAGCCGTGTTTTCTCGTTCGGGTTTGGTCGACAAGTTTTCGCTGTCTGAGTTGCTTTCACTCACAACGTCCAGGTCTGGAAACAATGATTCGGTCCCTTCCTCCTGGGCTCCGACAGGACTCAGCATGAACGCCAATAGCAAGAGCACTATTGCCGTACAAAATTCAAGTCGTTTATTCCGCAAGTTCATCACACATCCTCGCATTTCAAGAATTTTCATTGGAAGACTAGTCAAGGAGTTCTGTTGTTTATGGAAATTTTTCCGGTCTTCTCCCGTGGGTCAGTTCAAATTGGGCTGGCTAACTACTGTAAAGCGAACCGCCATTAAACCAAATCCTCCCGTCCGATCCGGAACAATAAAATAACTTCGTAGCTATCCAACCACGGCGCAGGACTGCAGGGATATTCGTACCACACTCAAATAGTCGAATTAATTATAGGTTCTCCTTGCCAACTGGCTGTCATTTTGAACAAACACCATTAGAAGAAGCTTGGCATAGAATCGCACTAAGAGGACTTTTTCGAATAGTTGGCAGAATCCACACAATTGCCTGATCAAAGAACCTTGGGAAATTCAAGGATCGCCCAGACGACTGCCAACCGGTGTGTTAAAGACAAGACTGGATTTGCCAACTTTAGCCAGGTCGATCGCAGGCCGAAATCGGGGAGACTGCTTTCAGACGTCTGGGAGAACGGGTGACTGGGTTTGGATTCTTCGGAGGTGATATGAATCGTCTCCATTGGGACTCGATGGGTTGCCGTCGCCAATCCTCTGAATGAAGCCCGGTCTCCCTGGACAGAAACCACCACTTGCAAGTCCAATCCGCTAGAAACCGCCCGGATCAAGTTGACTTCGTCAGACCGGTTTCCTACCAGGGCATTCTGAATAGAGCCCTGTCAGAGTAAGGAAAAATGGAATTTTCCTGTTGTAACAACCAAATGAAAAACACCGATCCAGAAGAGACGGCCGAACCAACCAGGCTGGCCACATCACCAACTCTATGGCAGCAACGGCCCGAAGGTGACAACTTTTTTCATCAAGGGGTTTTTGCATCAGCTGCTATTTTCTGATCGTTCAGTTGCCAGTCATAATCGAGATAAAACACTCGGACCTGACCGCTACGGGCAAGATTTTGAGTGGCGGGCGTGGGCAAATAATCAGCAATACTTGATAGTAACTGGGACTCTCCGCTCCCAAAATCACTTCCAAACCATTTCAGGATCTTTGACAATTCCATTCGACGATTTGCAGGATCACACCGGAAATTGCGAGAGTCCGAGAAAAATGTTCTCGTATTGTCCTCTAACTGCTTCAATAGTTTGTCTGGCAAGTAAGCCTCATCCCTAAGTTTGGGACAACCGCGGGAAGCGCAGACAATGGCAAAATGGATACGAGGTTCGTTCATTTTGCGAAGAATCTGATGTTCGATGTGATCGAGTGAATATTCTGACCCGCCTACCAACAACAGCAGGTCGTGCCAAATGTTGTACCCAGTCAGTTTGGAGGCATGCCTGGTAATACTGGTTGTCGGGTATTCACGCAGAATTCCCTTCAGCGTGACTGCGTTATAAGCGTTGATCCAAAAAGCCAGTTGGGCAGAGTATGTTGCAGGCTTGCGTCGATTCGCTTGAGAAAGATGGTCCAAAAAGTTGTCCAGCGCTTCCAGGTCAGTGGCTGACCGTTGCCATGCCCCGTAATTGACATCTCCAGATCGGTCCACGTATTTCTTCAACAATGTATCGTACTGGGAATATTGAACCTGATCGATGGAAATCAGGGAAGCTCGCTCCCAGTGCCTGCCCAGCCTGGTCTTCGTGCCCGCAAGGCTGCTGGATGCCCAGATCAGCAACGTGCCCATCACAAACAATTGATACCGCCAAGGCAT
Source organism: Planctomycetaceae bacterium (assembly GCA_002726515.1). Lineage (GTDB taxonomy): Bacteria > Planctomycetota > Planctomycetia > Pirellulales > Pirellulaceae. Next base: position 5,446 of record PBTE01000217.1, read on the forward strand.
GAAAGCCCTCTCCTGATTAAGTCTAGGCACCAACGTCTTCCCTGTAGGGATTTTTCCAGCAAGGATGTCCAGCCTGCAACCTATTCTACCCCGCCCAGGTCACGACTGGGCAGCCTGAACGACGTAAGTGGTGGCAACGAAACAGCCGCACGTCTCTTGTCAGCAGGTTTTACCAAATCGACTCCCGGCCGACATCCGGCCGAAAAACATGACAGCAACGAAACAACGACCTCGGCTATCAACCCACCGGGCTCCCGGCGTCCCTAGAATGAACTGGATGGACAATTTCTTCTTGTTCTTCTTGGTCCCATTGGAGAACTGATCTATTTCCAAGACCCGTTCGCATTGCAAAGCCCGCCATTCATTCTGCACCACCGTCTGAATTCTCGGGCTTCCTACGAGGCGAAGCTTGCCAATGTAATTGACGATGGCGGCTAAAACTGTTATGGTTCGTAGCTTGGTATTACCCGTCCTCTAAAGGGCGGGAGGGTAATTTTTTCTAGTTTGCCTGCGTGCTCCCGATAGCCTGCCAGTCTCAAAGGCTATCTCCCTGGGTAGGACGTGAGGTGTGATATCTCCTGGAGGTGTGTCCTATGGCGGAAAGTTTGGTAGAGCAGATGATTCAAGCGGGAGTCCATTTTGGACATCGGGCCAGTCGTTGGAACCCCAAGATGGCCCCCTATATTTACGCTCGCAAAAACTTAATTCACATTGTCGACATTCGTGAAACGATTCGAGGGTTGCTGCGCGCAAGAAAATTCCTCAAGCAAATTGCCTCCCGCAAGGGATTGATCCTCTTTGTCGGCACGAAACGTCAGGCCAGTGAAACAATCGAAAGGGAGTCATTGCGGTGCAAGATGCCCTATGTGAGCGAACGCTGGCTGGGAGGAACGCTGACTAATTTCCGTACAATTCGCAGTCGTTTGTCTCGACTGGAAGAACTCGAGGCATTGCGTGCGGGTGAAGAGTTATCGCAATACTCTAAGAAGATGCAGTCAGCACTGAGCCGTGAATATCGCAAGATGTATCGCAACCTCAACGGAATGCGAACCATGGCCCGCTTACCAGCGTGTGTCGTGGTCGTCGATCCCAATAAAGAAAAGAACGCCATCACTGAATCACGTAAACTCGGGTTAACGACGGTCGCATTGATCGACACGGACTGCAATCCCGATTTGGTGGACCTGCCGATTCCCGGAAATGACGACAGTATTCGCTCGATCGAGCTGATTATGAAGAATCTGGCCGATGCCGTGATCGAGGGAAATGCCAGCGCCGCGGCTGAAGAAAAGGCTGAAGAAAAGGCTGAAGAAAAGGCTGAAGAAAAGGCTGAAAAAAAGCATCCGGTCAGTACCAAGGCGAGTGCCGCTCAAAAAGAGGCTCAAAAAGATCCCTCGGAAACAAAAGAGGCCTCGGAAACAAGCGCCACCTAAATTCCACATTCATTACAGGGACGTCTTCACCACGTCTCTTGTGCCCACAAACATTGAAATCAATTCTCGGAGGAGGAACGCGTAAGATGGCGGAGATTACTGCGGTGGCGGTTAAGGCCTTACGAGATAAAACCGGACTGCCCATGATGGAATGCAAAAAAGCACTCGTTGATGCTGACGGCGACCAGGAACTGGCGGTTACGAAACTGCGTGAAAGCGGTGCCAAAACCCTGGCGAAGCGCGCAGACCGGCAAACATCATTTGGTCGATTCGGTATTCACACCAGCATCGATCCAGGTGCAGGAGCCATGGTAGAACTCAAGTGTGAAAGTGCCCCCGTCACTCAGAACGAAGATTTTATTCAGTTAGCCAATGACTTGGCTAAACAACTGGCTACCAAGTCTGACATCACGACTGCCGACGAGTTGCTGGATCAAACCTCCCCCACCCAAACGGAGAAAACTCTCCGGGAGGTCAAGGATGATCTCTTTAACCGCATCCGCGAGGTTTTCAACATTGGCAGAATGATTCGAATCGATGGCCCGTGCGGAGGTTACAGTCACAATGCTACAACAGTTTCTGGCGCTATCATACATATTGAGGGAGGAAACGCCGAAGCTGCCAAAGATATCTGTATGCACATTGCTGCCCTCAGCCCCAAGGCCCTTCATACGGAAGAACTCGATCAGGAACTGGTGGCGAAAGAACGAAGTATTCTGACCGAACAAGCTCGCCAGGAAGGAAAGCCCGACAACATTATCGAGAAAATGGTCGAGGGAAGGATGCGTAACTTCTATGCTCAACACGTGCTGACGGAACAATCTTTCGTTAAAGATGACAGTGTCACCGTGGGTAAGTTCGCTAGTAGCCAAAACATGACGTTGAAGAAATTTGTGCACTGGGTGCTAGGCGACGACAATCAGCCAGAAGAGACTTAGAGCCTTCCTTCCCCAAGAAACTAGTTCCAGAACTTGGCACGACTCGATGTGAGTTCACAGATCCATTCAATGATTCAATTGACGGATTTGAGGTTCACTTTTCTCGCACCAATGTCAAGTCCTCGTCAAAAACAGGAACGGAAAGCGAAGGTCTGCAAGGATGGTCCCTCATACAAACCCCCGATTTGAGCGTGTCATTCTCAAGCTCTCCGGCGAAAGTTTCTGTCACACCGGTGAGCGCGGAATCAGCATGCAGGAAGTATCTAGCATTGCCAGTCAGATACTTCTCGCAAAGGAAATGGGAGCGCAGATCGCCGTCGTCATTGGTGGCGGGAATATCCTCCGTGGGGCGCAGTTCACGCACACCAACGCTTACATCCAAGAAGCCACTGCTCATTATATGGGCATGTTGGCCACGGTGATCAACGGACTGGCTCTTCAGGATGCGCTTGAATCAATGGGCTGTGCAACACGCCTGATGACTGCAGTTCACATGGATGGCGTTGCAGAACCCTACATTCGCCGACGTGCAAAGCGTCACCTGGAAAAGGAACGCATCTGCATCCTGGCTGCCGGAACAGGGAGTCCGTTCGTGACAACCGACACAGCAGCCGCACAACGGGCGTTGGAACTTGACGCCAAAATCTTGCTGAAAGCAACCCGCGTTGACGGTGTGTACAGTGAGGACCCCGAAAAGAACCCCCATGCAGTCCTCTATCGTCACCTGACATACAACCTTGTGCTGGAACGAAATCTCCGTGTCATGGACCATACCGCGATCGCACACTGTATGGAACACAAAATTCCGGTGCTCGTCTTCAATTATCAAACTGAAGGCAACATTCAACGAGCGATCAATGGTGAACAAGTGGGTACATTAGTTTCGAGCGAAGCAACGGAAAAGGAAAGCGAGTGAAACAATGAGTGCCGACGATATCCTCCTCGATGCACAAATGCGCATGGAAAAAGCCATCGAAGTGCTCAAAAACAACTTGGCAGGAATTCGTACTGGACGGGCCAATCCAGGTCTCGTCGACTCATTGCGTGTCGAGGTCTATGGGTCTCCAACTCCTATCAAACAGGTTGCGTCCGTAGGAGCTCCGGAACCGACTCAAATTGTCATACGCCCGTACGATCCCGGTACGATCAAAGATATCGAAAAAGCAGTGATCGCCAGTGATCTCGGTTTGACGCCACAGAGCGACGGACGATTGATACGCATCAACATCCCTCAACTCTCCACCGAAGTACGCCGAAAAATGGTCTCTCGCATCAAAGAACTCGCCGAAGAGGCGAAAGTAGCAGTACGCAATATTCGTCGTGACGCGAACAAATCAGCCGACCAGGCAGAAAAAGATAAGATTCTCAGCGAAGACCAGCGTAACGACGTAAAGACGGAAGTACAGGAGTTGACCAAGAAGTTTGAAGCTCAGGCCTCCGAGGCATCAAAGAGTCGAGAAATCGAAGTGATGGACGATTGAATCGCTTCCGGGCCGCGCTCCCAATCCCTCCTTGAAGCCCCCGGTCCACCACTGAATAGGCGCCCCGTAAGGCTGGTGACCTGTTCTCTAATCTCTCTAGCGCACGGACTGGCCTTGTTGGAGCCTCTTTCATAGGCCGAACCGCTAGCATCGCCGGGCACCTCTGCCTTGACCGCGCACGAGATTGTTTCTAGACTCCGCTCCCCAAAAACAAAAAATCTTTACTGGGGCGCTAGCACGCACTCGGTTAAAGGAGTAACCGACCATGGATCATTCTCACAAGAAACCCGCTGCCAAACGAAAAACTTTCTGGACGCACCGCGTCTCATTACTGGTGATTGCCTCTCTGGCGGTCACGTTCTGTGTCGTGATTCGCTACCTAGGAGGGGTGGAACACGCAGTTGCCAAACCCAAGGCCAAATCCAGTCGAAACAGGCAGGTAACCGTTGACACAAAAAAGCACGGCATCGTTGCGGTGATCAATCAAAAGCCCATCCAACGTAGCGAACTCGCCCGTGAATGCATGAACCGTTTCGGTGAGGACGTACTCGAAACTGTTGCAAACAAGTACATTCTATTGATGGAGTGCAAGCGACGAGAAGTGGTAATCACTAAGGAAGAGGTCGAACGAGAAGTCACGTCTATGGCAAATAAATTTGGCATCACCGTGGAACATTGGTTGGGAATGCTGGAGGATGAACGAAAAATCAATCCACGACAATATCGCAACGATGTCATTTGGCCCACTCTGGCCTTACGCAAGTTGGCCGCAAAATCAATTACCGTCAGTGACGACGAAATCAAACAGGCATGGGATTCCCAATATGGCCCCAAAGTGAAGGTACGACTGATCGCCTTGACACAGAAAACCAAAGCGGACCAGATCTACCGCCAAGCGCTGGCCACCCCGACAGATTTTGCAGAATTGGCAATGGACCACTCCCAAGACGTGAACAGCGCCCCTTACGGTGGCCTCGTGCCGCCTATCCGCCGACACATGGGAAGTCCTGAATTAGAACAAGTTGCTTTCAGCCTGAAGCCCGGCCAGATTTCACGCGTCATCCACGTGGCGAATCAGTACGTGATCCTCAAATGTGAAAAAATATTAGCTCCGACCACGGTATCCGAAAAAGACTTTAAGGTTGTACGTTCCCGTTTGGAATCCAATATCCACTCTGCAAAACAACGGGAAATGGCAGCAGAAACTTTCAGCACTTTGCAGAATAAGGCCCAATTCACAAACGTCTACAACAATCCGAACCTGCGTCAAAAAAATCCCGGTGTAGCTGCTACCATCAATGGTAAACAAATCACCATTCGTCAACTTGCCGAGGAATGTCTTCTGCGTCATGGCATATCTGTGCTGGATATCGAAATCAATCGTAGGCTCTTGCAGCAGGAGTTGAAACGCAGAAATCTTAGCGTACAACAAGCCGATCTACATCGTGAAGTTGAACGAGCCGCACGAGCGTTCGGGATTACCAAGAACGATGGTTCGCCCCAAATCAACAGTTGGTTGAAAATGGTCACCGAAGAACAAGGGGTTACCAAAGAGATTTATATGAGTGATATCGTCTGGCCCACGGTCGCACTCAAAACACTCATTGGATCGCGCGTTCAGGTAACGGAAGACGATTTGCATAAAGGTTTTGAAGCGAACTACGGAGAACGTGTAGAGTGCCTTGCCATCGTGATGAGTGATCAGCGTCGAGCACAAAAGGTATGGGCCGAATCGCAAAAATCTCCGAATGCAAAAGCTTTCGCCCGACTTGCTTCGATCCATTCCATCGAACCAATTTCTCGAAACAACGACGGAGAAGTTCCCCCGATAGCCAAATTTTCAGGCCAACCGGAGGTCGAGGAAGCTGCTTTCGAACTGAAACCTGAGGAAATGTCCGGAATCATCGTCAGCGGAGACCGATACATCATTCTTCGCGCTAAAGGTCGAACTCAACCCATCGTCAAAGATTTCGCCGCCGTCAGAGATACCCTCTACGAGGATATCCTCGAGAAAAAATTACGTGCCTCAATGGGAAAGGAGTTTGATCACATCAAGGAATCAGCTCAAATTGACAATTTTCTCGCTGGCACCACGCAGTCAGGCAGAGGTAACAAAATACCTACCGCGGATCGTCGCGCGGAGCGACCGGGCACACCTCCTGGTTCCGTCATTCCGGCCACTGCCACGCAGCCCGGTTCCACTCCCAGACGCAACAGGTAATCCATTCGTAGATTTGCGGAAATCAATTCCGCGCGCGGGGAACATCCTTTCAACAGGGGCGTCTGGGAACTGTTCTCACCCGCGTCTTCTTCGCGATCACTCTGCATGGGAGGAGATTGAGCATTGGAGCCCCTCGTGTTCCCACCACAAGAACACGTCGTCCGAAACCGATCCTTTCTCACAAAGACAACAGGACATGCCGAGCTTCAACTGCCTACCCCGTTTTGTTGCTATTCCCTTAACCCGCCCTGGGATGGGCCTTCTCATAGACAGCCTTCAGTCTGCTCGTACTCACGTGCGTATAGATTTGCGTGGTCACTAGACTCTTATGTCCCAAGAGTTCTTGAACACTGCGGATGTCAGCACCGCGGTCAAGTAGGTGGGTGGCGAAACTATGTCGGAGCGTATGGGGCGTAGTACGTAAATCCAGGCCTGTTTTTTTCAGATACTTTTCCAGCATGCGTGCCACGCTCCGCGTAGTGATTCTACAGCCGAACTTGTTGACAAACACGGGCGCACCGCGACCCGCATTTTCTTTCCGGGAAAGGTGACGAACTCCTAACCAATATGTCAAAGCCTGGACCGCGTATGATCCCAGTGGCGCCAGCCGCTCACGTTTCCCTTTTCCACGTACACGAACGAGCCCTTCTTTCAAGTCCAGGTCACCATCGTTGATACCGACCACTTCACTCACTCGTAATCCAGCGGAATATATTGTCTCGAGTATGGCCTGATCCCGTTTTCCTAACGGATCGTCCTGCGCGGGTGCACGTAGCAATTTTTCGATTTCGCGTGTTGACAAAAAGTGTGGCAGAGTTCGCACCCCACGGGGATTGCGCAGAGGCTTGGCCGGATTGGTTTCGACTTGTCCTTCACGTTGTACAAATCGAAAGAAGCTTCGCGTCGAAGCCAGGCGACGTGAAATCGAGGTGCGGGCGTAACCTGCTTCGTTTAGTGCTGAGACGTATCCCCGCAAGTCAAGTGTCGTTACTTCCGCGGGTTGAGGCGAATGGCCAATACTCTCAACCAGGTAGTCGATAAGCCCAATAAGATCTTCACGATAGCTCTTGATGGTCAGCTCGGAAGAATTGCGTTCAACGCGCAGATAGGTCAGAAATCGAGCCAGAGTCGATTGCATGCTAGACGGTTTCGTCCAGATCCAAGGGATCGGTTGACTCCGTGAGGTCGAGACGATTGACTTTGGAAGATTCCGTAGGAGTGTTTTGGCGCACCTTCTGGCTTAGAACCGCGGCGTCGTACCAAGTAAAACTCAGATCCGGATTGGAAGCGTAGCGACCAAGTGTTCTTAGAGTTTCCGCCCGATTTTGGTCGTCGTACAGAAAGACGTAACGCTCAGACCCCTTCACCAGCGCTAACACGTTGATATCCTGATTCACAGTCCAAGCTCTCCTGGTGTCGATGTGCATGATGGAGGGGCTCCCCGATTTGGCAGGTAATTGCTCACAATGCGAGCCCTATGGGACCTATCGGCCAATCGAGTAGCTCCACGCCACTCGTGTTTTTCTCCCTTTGCCAGACCCACAGACAGTTCCGCTTAGATGCAGATAGCAACAGAAGCGGGTTCAATATTCGAGATGGTCGGGATGACCTTTCCACGACGGAAACGAGCGCAATCACAAAAAATAGCAGTCGTTTGGCGTTGCTGTCGTGAACCCATACCATGCCGGTGCCAACTCCTCGCGTACATCTTTACGGGACTGCCATGCCATTGGTCGACAGAACGATCAGCTACCGGTGGTGGTGGTGCGAGTCTGCCCAACTCGTACCATTTCTAGAACTTTTCTGGTGCGGTAGTGACGATGGCATCAGTTCTTCCAACGCGTTAAGCAAGCTACCGGTAGTTTCAGCACTTTCAGGCACTAATGCCATTTCTTCTGAAATCCACTCACCGGTTACCGAAGAATCGACTGCCTATAAGTTTGAATGTTGTGCTGCCGGTCAATTGAGTGCTTGCGTTTCTCGTTGGTCGACAACACCGTCAACTTTCCTACAACAACCAGATCGCTCGAGATAAATTATTCCTCGCCAATTTCACCGAACAAACCTCACGATGATGACACGGAGTGATAGCGGATATTGGCTGCATGGGATTTGACGGACCAGTCATTCTCCGTGGAAAATAGCGTGACAAATCCGCGACCCGGCCTATTACAACAGTGTCGCCCCCGAGCTGCTGGTCACAGCTGGTGGAAAGGCAACCGGATGCACTCCAAGTCGATGAGATCTCGATTGGGCGCGGCAATATACAACACCATAACTTCAACCCGGCTTGCCTGTTATCGAGTTCAAAGCCGCCAAAAAGCCAGCATGCTAGCGCAGAAATACCGGTACGATTCCAGTTTTACAGCTAGCGGATAATTTTGATTCACGTGGTCGTGTGGCCGATAGCAAAATCAACGGGGGAGGCACAAGCGTCACCTGCTTTGAAAAAAGGAATACGTTTCACACGAAATCTCGCAAGCTCGAGACTCCAATCGGCTCGCGACAGGCAAACGGTTCACCATAAACCTTTCCAATGGCTTGACCCCAATAAGCTGCATGGTGATGCAACTGCTCGAGAAAAGTTATTGGACCCGTTGACCGGCCCTCAATGAACTGGCTCTGATAACTTCGGAGAGCTGCCAATTTCTGTTCCCAAAAGTCGCTAATGTCCACCACAAAATTTGGCTGCAGAACCAATTTTAAGTGCACACAGTAATAGTGGTAGATACGCTCGGGATAAAAAGGCTCACCCGGCATGTTCGTCTTGGTGAGTTTCGCCCAAAAACGAGCTGCTTCGACCAGTTCTGTAGCGGCCACATGATCCGGATGCGCATCGATCCAATAGGGTGCAAACAACCAGCGTGGTCGAACTTCCCGTATTACGCTTGCCAACTTCTTCCGTGCAATTAACGTCGATTCCAGTGAACGGTTTTGCAAGCCCAAATTCTGTCGCCAGGAGAGTCCCAAAGCTTCGGAAGCTGCGGCTGTCTCCTTGGCGCGGACTTCAGGAGTTCCATGCGGGGTCGGTTCTCCGTTTGTCAGGTCCAGCACCCCCACCTGCATTCCTTGAGAGATGAATTTCAGAATCGTGCCACCCATCCCAAGTTCCGCGTCGTCGGGATGGGGCGCAATCACAAGTACATCAAGCATCTTTTTAGCGTTCCATTAGTCCTTCGGGGCTTCCGCTGATGCGGGTCCTTACCGGCCACAAGCGTTTCGCACAAATTCCTCTCAACAAAACGTACCGCGACCAAACTACCAGCCTGTAGTTTCACCCACATGCGTGGAAACGGCAAGCGGAATTCCTGGAGGAGACTTGCACGCTGCCGTTGAAGAACCGAGAATCTGAAGTCCGGTGGAACCATTTCTAGTTCTAGTCACACTAAACTGATGAGTCGCAATTACCATGACCCTGAGCTCCACTTCAAGCCGCACATTTGATCAACTGTGTAATCATTTTCAAGAAACCACGCTGCTCCATTCGGCCAATAGTCTGCTGGAATGGGACGAACGCACCAAGCTACCGACCTCTGGTGGACCATATCGTGCGGAGCAAATCACGTATCTTGCCGGGTTGATCCATCAACGAGAAACCGACTTACAGGTCGGTGCGTGGCTCGAAGAGTTGGAAGGTGAATTTACCGACCAAGATGCATCCGGTGACAAATGGGTAGTGATGCGGGAATTACGCCGCCAATACGACAAGAAAACCCGATTACCTCAAAAACTGGTCGAAGGATTGACACGTGCGTCAGTTCTCGGCCAGCAAGCGTGGGTCGAAGCCCGCAAAAACGACGATTTCGCCATCCTCCAGCCCCTACTCGATGATATTTTAAAATTCAAACGTGAACAGGCTGAATGTCTGGGGTACGAGGACGTAGCCTACGATGCCTTGTTGGACGAATTCGAACCGGGAGAAAAAACAGCAAATGTGACACGTGTTTTAGAAAACCTGCGTGAAGAGCTGGTCCCTTTGGTGGCAGCTATTCAAGACTCTGGAAAAACACCTTCTTTGGAAATCTTGAACAGAGAATACTGCGTCGAGGAGCAGCGGAAGTTCGGTGAGTCAGTGGCAGCACACATCGGATTTGATTTTTCTCGGGGACGTTTAGATGTTACGGATCATCCGTTTTGTTCCAGCATGGGTCCACATGACTGCCGTATCACTACACGATATGACGCTCACTATTACCCAACCGCATTTTTTGGAATTTTACACGAAGCTGGGCATGGAATGTACGACCAGGGGCTGCGCGCCGACTGGTACGGATTGCCCCCCGGTTCTTACGTCTCCCTTGGAATTCACGAATCGCAATCACGGATGTGGGAAAACCTGGTAGGCCGCAGCTATGCGTTCTGGCAACACTTTTTTCCCGCAGCACAAGCAGCATTTCCCACGGTGTTGCAAACCATCACCCTGGATGACTTCTACTTCGCCATCAACGATGTACGACCCTCGTTGATTCGTGTCGAAGCCGACGAAGCTACTTACAATTTACACATCATCGTACGATTCGAACTGGAACAAGCACTGATCGCGGGCAATTTGTCAGTTGCCGACCTGCCCGACGCTTGGGATGACAAATATCAGCAGTGCCTGGGAATCCGCCCCGCCAACCGGGCAGATGGTGTATTGCAAGACATCCACTGGAGCGCCGCCCTGATCGGTTATTTTCCTACTTACTCCCTGGGGAATCTTTACGCTTCACAATTGTTTGACAAAGCCGAGGAAGATCTAGGAAATTTGAACGCTCAATTCTTACAGGGCGAGTTTCAACCCTTACTGCGCTGGCTAAGAAAAAATGTCCATTCAACGGGTCAACGCTACCCTGCCGCCGATTTAGTGCACAGGATTACAGGAACAGAAATTCACCATGGCCCCCTCATGAAGCACCTACGCGACAAGTTAGAACCGCTGTATGGGCTATAGATTGTGTCTTGAGCAGAAAGAACGTGACCCGGGTCTTTCCACAGGACTTCAGGCTCTCGCCCTCGAAACATTGCCTTCAGAGGTCGCTCACGAATTGACGGATCATCCGGGAGTGCTGGTTTCGTGACCCGATAGAACCAGAACCACGGGTTTGCACCTGAGCGAACGTCAACTTTGTAGCAGCCACCCTACCTCAACACCGACTTGATCGTTGCGGTCGCTAAACATTCAACGGTCGTGCCCGCCCCCAGGTCCGTTTCGATCTCAATCCGCTTGGCCACTTTTCCCGGATTACCTAGCGCGGTAAAAGTCACCGGCAAAACATGTGTCTTCCGAACCATGTCTGGTTTCCGAAACCGGAAGGATTCGTCCTCACAGTTGACCTTCACGATACGGAAGGGTTGTTTACTGCGCACGATCAGTTGTTTTGACACTTTTTGGCCCAGTTCAACGTCGCCAAGGGACAAAGATTTCGGACTCACGGTCAAAGATGCCCGCACCTGTCCCTGAACCGGCAATCGAATCGGCTGTGAATCGGGGTCGTTGACCACCAATGTCAGTTCGTCATTAAAAAATCCCGACGGCGCAGAATTCTTCAACTGGATTCCCAGTTCATATCCCACTCGTTCATTATCACGGTACGTCTCCTGAAGGCTTACTTTGTAGTTTAAATTTGTGCTCCGGACATCGGTGATTTCCCAATCGCCGCGCCCCGCGTATTCCACCACGACTTTTCGTTCGGCACTTTCTCCTTCCGGCACATCGCCAAACTCCGCAATACCCGGTTTCATGACAACATCGCGCCGCACAAACCCCTGAATATTCAGTTGGACTTCGGCAGGACGGGGTTTATCGAAAATGACTGTCACCACCGCGTTCTTGCGCCCCAAATGAGCAATCGTATCAAACCGACAACGAATCTTTCCTTTTTCCAGGGCCTTCAAAGTATGTTTGCTAATTTCGGGAATCGTGCAACCACAACTCGACCGGACTCCGGAAATGTGCACATCTTGTTCGTAAAGGTTCGTTATCTGAAAACTGTATTCGGGCTGGCTGCCACGAGCGAGAGTGCCAAAATCATAATCGGTTTGCGAAAACAATTTCTGCGCCCACTGTTGAGAGTCTGCAGCAGCACTAACCGTCATCAAAAAAAACAACGAGACAAAGGCCGGACGCACCACCAAACAATCTCCTTACCGAAAGATTCCAAAATACCAACGCATACTCTAGACTTGGACCACGTGTTACGACAATGTCGTTTCCAGCACTCGGCTACCAACCGTTCCGTGTGCTATCGCACTTGTCCGGCCCAACGGTAAACCTTCCAGCCGCCAAACCCTTTAACCTTTTAGAGAAAATGGTTTGTTTCGAGCCGTGCAACTACCGCGGAAAATCCAGGTGTGCTAGCTGACAGAAGTGTGATAACCGGCCACATTTTTCCACGAACGATTTGTGGCCGGCAATCTGACGGGAAACACGTTGGTAATCGTCGGTGCCTGCTTGAGGATTTACAACTCATCCAAATATGTGATAAAATGCGCGGCTTGTCTCAAATGCCTCCACAAGGAGGGGGCCGGCGTCACCAATCAACCGGTCCACCACGCCAAAATCGATGTTCGAATCGCTCCAGGAAAATCTGCAATCGGCTTTGAAGAGTTTGCGCGGGAAGGGCAAGCTCAGTGAAACCAACATGCGCGATGGGCTCCAGTTGGTTGAACAAGCTTTGCTGGAAGCGGATGTTAGCTATTCCGTCGTACAAGACTTCATGGGCCAGGTGCGTGAAGAAGCACTCGGCCGGAAAGTCCTTCAGGCACTCAACCCCAGCGAGCAGTTGTTGGGAGTTGTCTATGAAGCTCTACTCAGCATTCTCGGCCCTGTCGATCCATCGTTTCATCTCCGGGATGAAGTTACCGTCCTGATGCTCTGCGGTTTGCAGGGTTCTGGTAAGACCACGACTTGTGGAAAACTCTCGCGGCTCATTCAAAAAGATGGGAAAAGGGTCATGCTATGTGCCGCTGACTTGCAGCGACCTGCAGCGGTCGAGCAGTTGCATGTCATCGGTAACGAAGTCGGTGTTCCTGTTTACTCGGAAGAGGGTGCTAGCGATCCGATTCGCGTTTGCCAAAACGCTGTCCGGAAAGCCAAAGAGGAATCCGTAGATGTATTGATTCTGGACACCGCGGGTCGGCTTGCGATCGACGAAGAGCTGATGCAACAGCTGACCACGATTGACAAAAGGGTGGGTCCTGATCAGGCCTATCTGGTCGTAGACGGTATGACGGGCCAGGATGCGGTCAATAGTGCCAAAGCCTTCAACGACGCTCTCGAGTTGGATGGAGTCATTATGACCAAGCTCGACGGTGATGCGCGGGGTGGTGCATTGTTGTCGGTCAAACACGTCACAGGGGTACCAGTCAAGTTCATCGGGACTGGTGAACGATTTGACGCCCTGGAACCCTTCCATCCCGATCGCATGGCCAGCCGGATTTTGGGCCAAGGTGACATTCTGACGATGGTCGAGACAGCGCAGCGCGAATTCGACCAACAGCAGATGAAAGAAACTGAGGAACGGCTGCGACAAGGTGAATTCACCCTGGACGACTTCCGAAAGCAGCTCTCCCAACTGGCCCAACCCGGCATCATGCAGAAAATGATGGGGCTGATGCCGGGAATGGGGAATTTGAAGAACGCCATGGGGGAAGTCGATGAGGAAGAATTTCGGCAGTTGTTTGGCATCATCGATTCCATGACCCCGGAAGAACGTCGCAATCCCAACAAAACGATTGATCCCAGCCGCCGCCGCCGGATCGCCGCTGGTGCCGGAGTCGAACCAGGCAAGGTGAATGAACTGGTCAAGCAGTTTGATGGCATGGCAAGTTTAATGAAACAGATGGCTGGTAAAGGGGTTGGGGGGCGAATGAAGATGATGAATGAGCTGCAGCGTGGAGCCATGTTGGCCCCTGACGGGAAGGTTGCCAAGCAGAAAATTGGCTCGGGCAAGCGGCTCTCGCCCAAGGAACGCGCTAAAATGAAGAAAATACGGGACAGGGACCTGCGACGGCGAAAACGTGAACGTAAGGAGAACTAGGGCTTTCGCAAACTCCAAGCAAACAGCAAAATAGGGTAATAGTGGAAATTTGATGATCCATGTTCGATAGTCGAAATTCGGGCATCGAGTATCGATCATCGATCCAATCATCATTTAGATATCGGAGGTAGGCGTGGCAGTTCGTATTCGCATGAAGAAATTGGGACGCAAGAAGCGTCCGTTCTTCCGGATTTGTGCCGTCGATTCACGGCGCCCACGGGATGGACGGGTATTGGAAGAATTAGGGACCTACGATCCCATGCTTCCAGAAACCGATGCCCGTGCAATTTTGAAGGGTGAACGTATCGACTATTGGCTCAATGTGGGTGCACAACCAAGTGTTAACGTAAAAGTGTTGATCAAAAAGTACGGGACGGAAGGAACCCATTTGGAAGAACAGAAGGCGGCGTTGGAAAGACTAAAGCCCAAGCCCCGACCGGTGGTCGCCATTCAACCTGACACTCCTGTCGAGGATGAAGACCAGGAAACCGAACCCGAACAGTCTGTCGCCGAAACGGCGGCTGCGGAACCCGAAGAGTGATTCGCGTGAGATTTGATGTTTTGACCTTGTTTCCGGAGATGTATTCCGGCTACCTGGGTCAAAGCTTGTTGCGACGAGCCATTGACCGCGGGTTGGTCGATGTCCAGTTGCACAACATTCGTGACTGGACCAGAGACAAGCATGGAATGGTGGATGACCGGCCCTACGGCGGTGGTCCCGGTATGGTACTTAAGGTCGAACCGACAGTCGCGTGTGTCGAGGCAGTGCGGAAAATGAAGGAAACGCCCGGCCACTTGGTTGTACTCACCCCCAGTGGTCAACGCCTTAACCAACCTTTAGTCGAGAAACTTAGTCAGCAACAACGGTTGCTGTTATTATGCGGCCGTTACGAGGGTTTTGACCAACGCGTCATCGATATTTTACAACCTGAAGAAATATCGATTGGCGATTATGTACTTAACGGTGGCGAAGTGGCGTCGATGGTCCTTATCGACGCCGTGGTCCGCCTCATACCGGAAGTCCTAGGAGATGAAAGAAGCAGTCAAGAAGATTCGTTTTCCGGGACGGATCGATTGTTGGAACATGCCCACTACACAAGACCTCGCGAGTTTCGTGGACACCGCGTCCCAGAAATCCTATTGAGCGGGAACCATCCTGAAATTTCACGGTGGCGACACGAACAAAGCTTGAGACGAACTCAACAAAACCGATCCGACTTGTTGGACGAAGATTAGGAGACGTTCGTCTCTGGTCAGTGCCAACGCATTCCATACACAACTGAATCTGAGGATGTCAAAGATGGGCCATCACCTACTAGAAAAAGTCGAAGAGTCAAGCCTGAAGACGGAAGTCCCAGAATTTGAAATTGGGGATACCGTTGATGTGCATACCAGAATCCTTGAAGGTGACAAGGAGCGAGTTCAGATTTTCAACGGGGTCGTCATTGCTCGCAGTGGATCAGGAACTCGGAACATGTTTACGGTTCGCCGAATCGTAGCCGGGGAAGGTGTGGAACGGAAATTTCCAGTGCATTCTCCCAAGATCGCCAAAATTGAGGTGAAGAGATCCGGAGTTGTCCGACGTGCCAAGCTTTACTTCCTGCGTGATCGTGTTGGCAAGGCAATCCGATTGAAGGAACGTCGCCGCAAGGCGACCGACTAGAGCATTTAACGGTAGACCCTCTGCAGGAACAGCGCTTCGTGCTGCCTGCCAAGTTTGGCTCCGGAACGTGGGGCTGCTGATGCCGACCTCCTCGCAGGCAGCACGCTTTGTCATGAAGACGGTGACACGGTCCTTGGCCTGGACCGGGCTTTTACGGCCGCCACTATCTCTCGGGCAACGAGGAGAAAAAGCGGCGGCTCGCTACCTGCGCCGACAAGGCTACCGCGTTTTAGCCCGCAACATCCGGAGCAAACTCGGTGAACTCGACTTGATTGTTCTAGATGGCCGCACCATTGTCTTTGTTGAGGTAAAGACTCGTGTGCACCATGAAGCAGGTCTTCCGGCTGAAGCGATTGATTCGGACAAACAACGGCGGTTAACTCGCTTGGCTTTGCACTATCTCCGGAGACATCGGCTGCTAGAGCAATCCGCACGATTTGATGTGGTCGCAGTGACCTGGCCCCAAAGCTCACAGCGGCCCAGTATCAAGCATTACATGAATGCGTTTCCAGCTTTCGGGCAAGGGCAGATGTTCAGTTGACGTACTGCGCGGGGTCAGTCATTCCATTCTCGGTAAACCCTTTTATTCGTAACAAGCAGGCGTCACAATGCCCGCAAGCCAGACCAGTCGCGGAGGGATCATAGCAACTGGTGGTCATTCCATAATCGACGCCGCATTCCAAGCCCCTTTGAATGATCTTGCTCTTGCTCCAATGGATTAGAGGAGTGTGAATCGTCAATGGCTGACCTTCTACAGTCCTCTTGGTGGCTCGGTTTGCCATCTCTTGAAAGGCAGCAATATACTCGGGGCGACAATCCGGGTAACCACTGTAGTCCAATGCATTCACACCGATGAAAATGTCATTGCACTGCAGTACTTCTGCCCACGCCAAAGCGAAAGACAGGAAAATTGTGTTTCGCGCCGGAACGTAGGTGACGGGAATTTCCGATCCGATTTCGTCCGCCGAGTTGTTTTTGGGAACATCAATGTCGTCGGTCAAAGCTGATCCACCCATGCTGCGTAGATCAATGTCCACTACAATGTGTGTGGTCAACTGAAATGCTTCGGCCACCCGGCGCGCAGCGGCGATTTCCCCATCGTGACGCTGACCATAATGAAACGTGAGGCCGTAAACATCAAACTCCTGCTGCTGAGCAATTGCCAACATGGTGGTTGAATCGAGTCCACCACTCACGAGTACAACAGCCTTGGATTTCATCGTCTGATCACTCTTCTGCTAAACACCTGTTGGCCAGCCAATGAAGACGTACACCAGGAAACAAGCTTCGAATGCTAGCGACAGAAAGATGGCAACCAACAATTTGGTAAAATCGAGTGCTTTCCGAGACATGTCGAGGGTATCACAACCTCTTGTCAATCACCGTCCAGTCAACCCGCACTTTCTTTCCGCTGAACACGAACCCCCGACCTCTGCAGGCGCTGTTTTTGAACTTGGTATTGTAGTCTATCCGTTAAGGATTATAGACTTCTCGATCGTTTGCAAGGTCCTAGGTGATTTTTTATTGAAACGGGTCGCCCAGTGCGATTTCGTCTATGACAAGGCTCGGGTGAATTCTACGACCCGCGCCAACCAGCCACACTGGACTGACAGCAGAATGAAAACCTGGCATTTCGGTCAGCTTATGAAAATGCGAGGATTGGCGAAATGTGTGGTTTAGGACAAAACAGACATCTCAGGGCTGACGTGTCTGGCAACCATCCTTCCCGTCCAGTCGTCCCCGCAGGTAGCCGTTCGCTTTCACCACAATGTCCCTCTAAAGCTCAACCGTTTTCCCGGGTCTGACCGATGCCTCGGATCTACATCAACGGCCGGTTCCTGACCCAACCCACCACGGGAGTTCAACGATACGCACGTGATTTGTGTGAATCGCTGGATGAACTTCTGGAAAACGAACCCCAATATCGTGATCACGAGTTGATGATTCTGACTCCGCGCCGGCACGTGTATGATGTCCCGCAACTCAAGTGGATTCAAGTCCATCCTGTCGGTTGGTTAGGGGGTCACGCTTGGGAACAATGCGAGTTGCCCTGGTACAGTGGTGGCGGCCTGCTCTTTTGTCCTGGGAATGCAACACCACTGATCTCATTGGGTCTCCGCCGAAAAACAGTCGTCACCATCCACGGTATGAGTTTCAGGACCTACCCAGAAAGTTATACCCTCGGCTTTCGCCTCCTCTATCGAGCGATTGTCCCCCTGGCGCTAAAATACGGAAAGGCAATCCTGACAGTCTCCAACGCTGAAAGACAAAGAATTCTGCGTTATTACCAATACCCCACTCTCCCCGACCGTCTACAAGTGGTTCCTCATGGATGCAAGGGATTTGAAAACGTCCCGGAAGAGCCTGCTTTGACCAGCCTTCATCGCAACGAACCTTACCTGCTTTACGTTGGATCACTGAACCGAACAAAAAACCTGCAACGGGTGTTACAAGCAGTTGCACTGGTCAACCGTACGCATTCCATTCAACTGACAATCGTCGGTTCGGGAAACAAGTTCCTACAAGAGAACCAGCTTCTCATTCCTAGGGATTTGCGCAAAAAAGTAAACATCTTAGGTCAAATCGAGGAGAAACGAAGATTGGCCAGACTTTACCACAATGCAATCTGTTTTGTTTTTCCATCGCTCTACGAAAGCTTCGGCCTGCCCCCTCTGGAAGCCATGTCGTGTGGCTGTCCCATTGTGGTCTCCGACATGCCGTCGATGCGGAGCCTGTGTGGCCCGGCGGCCCTCTATTGCAATCCTTATGACCCCGAAGATATCGCGCAAAAAATCCGGGTGATCATCGACCGCCCCGCTTACGCAGATGAACTTGGACGACGTGGTCGACAACGTTCGACCCTCTTTGACTGTCAGAAAAATGCTGCATCGCACCTGGACGTCATGCGGCGAGTCCTCGCAGCCTAAAGGCCCACTACCACGGACATCATTTTTTCACCGCCACAGTGCGATCACTACAAAATTCATGTTTCGCTGCCTGACCTGAGAGAGGGGTTGCCACCGGGCCATTCCACTCGGGTCTTGAACTCGTGACCCAATATGACCGCAACGATTCGTTCCAAAGCCCGGCATTGGTCAATTGGAGGAGTTTTCTGTCACTCAATAGCGAGGCAAACGGGGTTCAACAACTAGTGACCAGGCATCGATTCCACCGGTCATATTCTGAGATTTTAAAAACCCCTGCTGACGCAGCCACGCCGTCACCTGCAGACTTCGCCTACCGTGGTGACAGTATACAACGATCCGTGAACTCTTGTATGGGACAAGTTCGCTGATACGCCGCGGCAGTTCCTGCATGGGGATGAGCTGTGCCTGTTCCAGATGAGCCAGAACGTACTCCTCCGGATTCCGGCAGTCGAGCAGGAGAAATTCCTCACCCTGGTCGATCATTTCTTTCACTTGCAGGCACTCAATTTCAAGCGACAATTCGGACACAAAATCATCCCTGGAGAGGCACTTAATCACTCAGGTCACCAAAGATCACAACGTGCCGGGGCTAGGACCACTGAATGCGGTCGTTGCTACGAAACAAATGAAACCTCCTCACAGCGAACCCCGGTTTAAATTGTGGCCTGCCCGGACATTCAGGCTGGATGGGATCCGCCTCGACAGTTCCGCAGATTCATCGTTACCCAAGTGGTTGTCTCACTCTATCCCTTTCGTAACAGGGTGTCAAACAGCACGAACCTCGGTCCTGGCGGGCTGTCAGTCCAATTGGTCCAGGCGTCTCACCAACGCACACCTGCTCCGAATCCGTCCGTTTCATATCCATTGGTATCTTCTCCAAAGCGCTTCAGGATGTAGGATAGGACAAGGGAAAAAGCGGAGTGGACCAACCGGCCTCTGTCAGCGCCCTTGAAGAGATCATTTGGAGATAACAAGACAGCAAGACCATTCGATGTCCCCGCCAGAAAGCCAAACACCACGAGAATTTGCCCTGCTGGTCGTCAAACGTCTGCGCGAAGCAGGATACGAAGCCCTGTGGGCCGGTGGTTGCGTGCGCGATCAACTACTGGGACTGCAGCCCAAGGACTACGACGTCGCCACCAGCGCCACACCAGATCAGGTACGTCATGTATTTGGTCGCCGGAAGACGTTGGCTATTGGTGCCGCTTTTGGAGTCATCACTGTGATGGGGCCCAGGCAGGCCGGACAAATCGAAGTAGCAACCTTCCGGCAAGATGCAGAATACTCCGATGGAAGACATCCCGACAGTGTTACTTTTAGCAGTCCTGAAGAGGACGCGAAAAGGCGCGACTTTACCATTAACGGTTTATTCTGTGATCCCTTGAAAGACCGTGTCATCGACTACGTAGGGGGTGAACGCGATTTACGTGCCGGTTGTGTGCGTGCTATTGGAGATCCTCAAAAGCGGTTCCATGAAGATAAGCTTCGCCTGCTGCGTGCTGTACGTTTTACGGCAACTTTCAATTTCCATTTGGATCCGGAAACTTTCGATGCCATCCAGGAGAACGCAGGCCGGATCGTGCTTGTCAGTAGTGAAAGGATTGCCGCGGAGATGCGCAAGATTCTACAGATTCCTTCCCGGCGACTGGGGTGCGAACTCTTGCTCAAAACGACACTTCTAAGCTACATCCTGCCTGAAGCTGATCCCACAAGTGGTGACAGGAGACAAGCTTCTACGATCTGGAATCGAACCCTGAACATTCTGGAATCCCTCCCTCAATCCTGCTTTTCCACAGCCTTGACCGTACTTATCCGTGAGCTTCCCAACGCCCAAATATCACCCAGTGATGCCCTGGACCGAATCGCCCAGCGTTGGAAACTCTCCAATGAGGAAATTCGGAAAACTTCGTGGTTCCTGTCACATGAATCAACCTTGCGAGCGGCATCGAAGGTTCCTTGGCCTCAGTTACAACGAGTGCTGGTACATCCTGACAGTGAGCAGCTTGTCACCTTGTCGGAAATGATTGAACAGGAATTGACCGGCAAGAAAAAACAAACCGCTTATTGCCGCAGCAAGATGTCCTTGCCCGCCCAAATTTTTAATCCGTCGCCTCTCCTCACAGGTAACGACCTGATAGACCTGGGCATTCCTCCGGGAAAAAGATACCAGACCATTTTGGAAAAAGTACGTGATGCACAGCTCAATCAGGAAATTTCCACTAAAGGTGAGGCTTTGAAGCTGGCCCGAAGCGTGTGGGAATCTCGACGCGACCAATAGCCCTTCCCAATGACTTTACGGCGTGACGATTCCTGGAAGGGTCCTTTCGGATGAAGGGAATAAAAGCGATAATTCTCAGCGGATTAACTATTTTTCTTTCGGGGTAAACACAAACATGTTTTGGCTGCTGGTCATCTTTCGCTGGATGCACATTCTGGGCACGATCGCTCTTGTGGGTAGCGCGCTGTTTTATTGGCAGGTTTTACTCGCAGGAAATGTTTTTGGTTCGGGAGACAACGCGAACAAGGCCTGGCAATCCCTGCGTGGACGCTGGGCCCGGCTCGTGATGCTATCGATCCTTCTGCTGTTAGTCAGCGGAACTGCAAATACCTTTCTCATGGTCAAGAGTGGTGAGTTCAAACAGGTTCCCGCGGGTGTTTATCATGGTTTACTGGCATTGAAAATTGGCTTGGCAATCGTGGTTTTCCTACTGATGAGTTTCCTCACGGGAAAGACCGCCGTAGCGCAGCGCTTGCAGAAAAATATGCAACTCTGGATTTCCATTAGTGTCATCTTGGCAGTCCTGGTGGTAATGCTCGCTGGAATAATGAAATCGACAAGCTGCACATCTTCAAACCATGACAAATCAGAACCGGTCTTGTCGCTGCGGCACGAACCGACGCGTCTGCTATCGCCGTGTGAAACGGCAATGATTTTTCCCTTTCAGACTGTGGGGTGTGCTCCACAAACCGCGACATTTTCCTGAAGTGCTCGACACGGTTCGACTTGGAAACCATCAACGTTGGATTGTCCGATCTGCATTTGAATTTCCAGCATGGATAAAAAAACGAAGAAAAAAATCGATGTACTTCGAAAACGGCTGCAAAAGTTGAAACAACAGGTCGCAGGGGCTAAACAGCAAAACGATGAACCGGACGAGATCAAGCGTCTGGAGGCTGAGATCCTTCAGGCCGATTCAGAAATAGAGAAGCTCAGGTCTTCCTGACATTGAAATACTGCAACTGGGAACATGTTTTTTTTATCCTGCAGAGTGTAGTACTGGTTCCCACTCCACCGTGTTGTCGCAAGCGGGAACTTCTTGCTCTTCTGTCCCGGTGAAGACTTACAAGGCGCCCCCTACCATCCTGGTTTTCGGGACTGGTTGAATCAAATCGGGGCTCTCATGAAACGGCCGTTCCTGGAGTGTCTGACCCTTTCGTCCGCTCACGAAATCGCCACGATAGAGCCAGACAAAACATCCAGGGTGCAAATTCGATCCAGGTGACAACAAAATCGAAAAACGTCTCACCCGTATAGCCCGACCCGAGAACGTCTGCCCGACCCCAATGGTCTATGCACCAGAATCTCAGGTAGTAAAAGAACAGACAACCGCTCATCCAGAGCCAGACTCGACTGCGCGCAAAGACAACCAGTGGCAGGCACCAGCTCCAATACCATGGATTCTGAGTGGGGCTTAACAACCAGAACCAGGCAATGGTCAAAAATGCCGCCCGAAGCCAGTGGGTTACATCCAGCGATCCGGCAACTTGGACGGCGAAAACACCGAGCAAAACAAAAAACACACCCAGTGTCGCTGCACGTGCAACGTAAAACGCCATTTGCTCAGAGTGGATACCGAAGTTCTCGGCGGTTGACACAATCCAGCGGTCACGAAATTGCTCCGGTACCAGAGAAAACCACGCAACGCTTTCGCTGGGAAGGGTGGAAGTTGGCTTGAGGTTTTCGAAACAGATCAGGAAGATCAAGTCGTTCATTTCCCAACTGTTCCAAAATGTTTCCAAACCCGTTCTCCCCTGCCAGCCGCTGAATGTTTCGTCCTCCGGTAAGTAGGGGACTGCCTCGAACGAGAAGTATACCTCTCCCAACTGTCCCTGTTCTTGCCTCGCAGGAAGAAACATGGGACTCATGACACATGCAGAACCGACTACGCCTGTCAGGGTAACAGTCGCCCCCCACCTCCAACCCAGTCTTTGGGTGACGCCAGTACAGTAAAGAGGAATGAGCACGACGGGATAGATTTTCGCACCCACTCCCAAAACAAGCCATAGAATTCCCCACAGGGCGTATCGCACCCCCGCGGAAAAACGAGTGTTCTTTTCCGTTTGTAAAACCTTAGCCAAACAATAAAGGGCACAGGTTACTAAGAACACGGCAATCACATCGTGGTGACCGCTACCAGCAATCTCTTTGATCAAAAGCGGACACCATCCATAGACCAGGGAAAAACCCACAGGCCAGCGGACAAGTTTTAAAAGCAGGAGCACCACTCCGAATGTCGCCATGTCGAACACAACAATGCCGCACTTCATGAAAATGATGCGCGCAGTTATTGAAGCATCGACAGGAGTTGACAACGCTACCAATCCAAAGATGAATTGGCTGATCGGAGGGTAAACGGTGGTGAGATCCGGATAATGAATTCGTTGTAGTATTTCACCAACAGCGGGGAAGTCTTGGTGGATCTTGACCAGTCGTTGCAGATCCTCCGGAAGGCTCTCTTCGTCTACCGAACCGGTCAATACCTGTTGCGGGGTATATGCATAAGGAGTAACACCCTGACTGAAGACAAGTCCGTCCCATAGATACCGGTAGATGTCAATTTCCTGAATCGGGGTCGAAAATACCATCAACAAGCGAAATAAGAGGCTGCCGCTGACAATGACAGCCAGTAGTTTCCGATTCTGTTTTGCTCGCAGAGCGCAGAAGATCGCCAGCAGGTAGATCAGGAATGAACCGACGAACAAACACAGCACCCGAAGCAAAGGGCGCTCTTGTCCGGGCACGTGATATTCGAACCGAAAACTCAGTAGCAGAAGAGTCAGGTAGGTTGTTGTTAAAAGTAGCCCCAACAGTTTCAGAGTCAGCAAATATTTTGAGGCCAGCTGGTCATTCCCCTGCTGACCAATACCGTGCATCACTTCGAGTCCTCTGGCTAGACACGTGGCCAAGCATACTTTGCGATGGTGTACAGAATCTTGACACCCGCTTTGAAGGTGCCACTTATCGTGCCACTGATCTTGCTGACACCTATCCGTTGCCGATACGGAACCGGAATCTCCTGAATTCTGAGCCGGTGTCGGACGGCCTTAATTTGCATTTCGACAGTCCAACCAAAGTCACGGTCTTTCATGTCTAATAGCAACAGATGTTCAAATCCAATAGCCCGGAAAGGCCCCAAATCGGTATAGGCTGCTCCTAGCAGTACGCGTAGCAGAAAACAAGCAACACGATTCCCGCAGGTACTTTGAGGCGGCATCGCTCCCGGTTCCCTTGGACCCAGGAGTCGCGATCCTAAAACAAAGTCTGCCCTGTCGTCCAAAATAGGCTGCAGCAATTCCGGTAGTTTTTCCGGATGGTCGCTGTAGTCACCATCTAAAAACACCACGATCTGTGGGAAGATTTCTTCTCTATCAGCCATCTGTCGTATTACTTCGACACCGCGCAAGCAGGCTGAACCGTAGCCTTTGCGAGACTCGTGCACTACGGTAGCACCACATCGCGCGGCGACTTCAGGCGTTCCGTCGCTGGAACCATTGTCCACCACAATGACTTGCCCCACTTTTGGTAGATCGCCCAACACCAGAGGTAGAGACTGCCTTTCGTTAAGAGCCGGAATGACCACCACCACAGATTGCAGCGGTGTCAACCGAGCCTCTGCATCTGCCTCGGCTGTCGCATGAAGCTGTTGTATCGCCATTGAATTTAAGTCCGTCACTTACTGCATCACTTGCCCCGACCCCTCAGCCGAACCAGCACAAGTTCCTCGTGTTTCAAAATCCCTGCCAGCTAAAGTGAACCGGTCCAGTCGAACCTCTAGAAGTAGACGGAGTGTCGGCAAAGGAGATTGGAATCTGGTACGAAAAGTAGTACATGACAGGCACGCCTCCCTACTATCTTGCATGGATGCCTTCAGCCACTACAACACAAAGACACTATCGACGCCAACTGAATAAGCATTTGGTGATCATTCCAACTACCAGGCTTCAACTCACAACCCACAACTGCTGTTTCATTCTGACATCTTTTTTGACGCCGAGGCAGTCATGACAACTCGCGTGTGGATCAAACCTGGCACATCCTTTCCACCTAACCCAAGACGATTGTTGTCCTACGCGCCTGTCCGGAAAATAACGATAGGAAGCCAACCACGTAGATGCGTGTATTGTACCGAAAAAAACACCTACCGCCCCAGACAACCTGCTCAATCGTTGGCAAAGACGTAGTCGTTTCCAGCCGCCCGACGATGGCATGCAATGCATGACGCGAAGCGACCGGCAATTGGCTTATTCCCCTTCTCGGTCGACGTGCTGACCACGGTACCGTCTGGAAAATATTTGATCCAATACCAGTCATTGTGGCTCGGGTCAAAGTTCTTCGCACGATACATCACTTCCACAGCCATCAGTGTCCTTTGGTCCGCGGCATAATTTTCCAGAACAAAAATCGACTGATGGGGTGGCTCTTGAGGCCTGCTACGGGCCGCTTGGTTCGCATAGAGTTTCAGAAAGGCACCGTGAGGGTTCTTGCCCGCCCGCACACGGCTACCTTGATCCGAAAAAGAGCCCCAATGTCGGTAGGCAGATCGGCTTTTTGTGAGGTAGCTCCAGAACTTTTCCTGAAACTCTGCCGGGGCCAGCCGGCGTTTCGGCTGAACTCGCGTTCTCGAACCCGAACCCCGTTGCGCTCCGAGGTCTGTGGAAATGCATAAGCAAAGAGCGAAACCACTAAGAACACCGACCAACCAGTTCCTTGACATGGATGACACCACTGAGGGATTGTTTCAAAATACGCTCGGAACAACGTATGCGATTATCTGACATCGTGGCACCCGAAGTCCATATGGGTTTCACAAATCGGAATCCGGCCATTTCTGGACGAAATTGATGGATATCTTCCTTACGGTGTGAGTTGAGTTGATTATTCAAACCCTGCCTCCATAACTCATCTTCTCTTTTCTTGCTTGCCCATCGTAGTATCCCCAGGTTGGAACAGAATGCTCATCACTTTTTACGGTAAAGACGCACGCGGCAACGGTTATTTGAGGCGGTTCGTCCAACCGCGTCCTGTCGCAATTGTCTGTGAAACAAATCCGGAGTCACAAAAGAGTCCGGTGGCCTCAAGCCTCCTGCCACTGATGCGACGGGTTGGCCGGGCAGACAAGGTCGCTTATCGCGTACGGATCGATCTCGCGCGGAGCCGGGTAATACAATGGGGACCGATCACCCCAGCGACACTCCAGGCAGTCACCAGTCGTCCGTGAATTCCGCCCACAAAACGGGTCCCGAACAAGTCAGCCAGGTAGGCGGGAAGCGTGGCAAATCGGATGAGTTGTCGATTTAATCATCACTGCCGTGAGGGCGAATATTCGCGTTCCGCTCCCCTTGTTCATTGTCCCCGTAATCCCATCGAACTTGGGTGAAAGGATGAAGGTTCAGCCCCTCCGCAGTTTGGGTATTGCCGCAGCTTCGAAAGAAGTGTTCGTTCCATTTTTTCCTTAGCAGTCTCCGTAAACTACAAAAGTGCGGGGAACTGCGAACGTAAGCTGCCGACTTGGTTTGGGAGCCTGGCGAACCGTTCTACCAGAAGTGGCCCGTGTTTTAGTTATTCCCTTCAGGAAATTCCGCCGCCCAGGGGCAACTTGGCGTTTCAGGACCCTGACTACTCGACGAAAAGCTATACTTCTTTTTGGAACCACACTTGTCCAGAGTTGTCACCAACAGAAGAATGTAAAAAACAGTGTGTCAATCATGAATCGACCAGACCATTCCCGCCAGCAACAGACGTTCACCATCCAGCAGGCCCTGGACCTTGGAGTGCAGCATCATACTGCCCGTGACTTGTCCACCGCCGAGGGCATCTATCAACAGATATTAAAAGCCGACCCCAATCAGCCCGACGCTTTGCACCTGCTTGGCGTGATCGCCCATCAGGTTGGTAAGAGTGATGTAGCTGAAGAACTCATCACAAAGGCTTTGTCCATCAAGCCCGATTGGGCCGAAGCGCACGCCAACCTGGGCAATGCGCTCATGGCACAGGGGAAACTTGACGAGGCTGCAGCGAGCCACCGTAAGGCACTCGAAATCAAACCCGATTTTGCCGAGGTGCATAACAACCTCGGTAATGCGCTTAAAGAATTGGGGCGACTGGAGGAAGCCGTCGCTAGTTATCGTAAAGCAATTGCTATCAAACCGGGACACCTCGAGTCTCACAGCAATCTTGGCACGGCGCTCAGGGATCTGGGGAAGCTGAATGAGGCCGAAGCAAGCCATCGCAAATCGCTGGAGATTCATTCCTCGTTTGCAGCAGGGCACTACAATCTTCACCCTTTTTTACTTGATCCCGGTAATATGGAAGCTTCTATCGAGTGCATGCACAAAGCGGTCGAACTGGATCCGGAGAGCACCAATTATCGATTTTACCTGGGAATGTTGTTGGACTATTCGGGCAAATCCCGAGACGCGAAAACCCATTTTGATCTGGTTGAAAACGGAGCACGTTCTGGTCGCGCAAAACTGGACGCCTGGCGATACATAAAGTCCGCCAATGACAAAATACCCCCGATGGTTGGAAGCAGTTTCGAGGGCTTTAAAATTGGCTTTGATGCCGCGAAGAGTGACGGACTGGTTTTGGAGTTTGGTGTCAGGTTTGGAACGACGATCCGTCAAATTGCTGCGATCGCGAACCAGGAAGTGCACGGATTTGATAGTTTTGAAGGACTTCCCGACGCGTGGCATAACGAGCCCAAGGGTTCATACAGCACCAAGGGTGTCATTCCCTCCGTGCAAGAGAATGTCATTCTTCACAGTGGCTGGTTTGAAGACACTCTGCCCGATTTTATCAATAAACACGAAGCGCCGGTCCGGTTCATGAATGTAGATTGTGATATCTACAGG
Organism: Planctomycetaceae bacterium; assembly: GCA_002726515.1. GTDB lineage: Bacteria > Planctomycetota > Planctomycetia > Pirellulales > Pirellulaceae. The sequence continues at coordinate 33,262 of PBTE01000217.1, forward strand.
TCGACAAAAACTGTTCTGGACCTGCTTGCCAAACAGATTGTTGCTGGAACAGTGATCTCTTTTGATGAATACATCGGAAATGAAACTTGGCGCGACGATGAGTTCAAGGCGTTCCAGGAAGCTGCCCTCCAATACGGGTGGAACTATGAATACCTTTGCTTCAGCTTTGTGTCCAAACAAGTGGTTGTCCGCATCAATTGAACCTTCCCGGACGCTCCCAAACCAAATCGTTTGAGCCAACTTCGTCCCTGGCGTCGGCTGATTGACATGGTGAACCCTTTTGGTTTTCGCACAGCCAGTCGTAAACGACCTTACCTGATGCCATCCACCCTGTACTCCATCCAAAACGCACTACCGTGATCCCGGGAAAGTCGGCCACGAGGACGATAATGGCTATCGGCTAAAGGCTACTGGAACTGGCATCCTGAAGTGTACGCTGCCGAAATCATCGGATGACGGGTGACGTAATGGGAACGCAGTAACTGTCACACGTCCTTCGGTACTGCCCAATGGCCTTCCCGGTATTTGCGAGACAACAGCTGGTTGGCCTGCTCGTCTCCCACGATCTTTTCGTTGACCGGATCGAACTGAAACGAACGGCCGACTCGACAAGCCGTGTTGGCCAGGTGAGGGAGTGAAGCAGACAGGTGCGCTGTCTGTGCATCAGCAGTGGGTTGGGAATCACCCCGGATTGCGGCTAACCAAACCCTGAGATTGCTCTTCACATCCATTTCTGGACGCTTACTGAGCATGGTGTCCAGTTTCTGATTCCGTTCGGCCCGAAGTTCAAACTTTCCACGGCGGCTGACAAACATCGTCCCCTCGGTACCCCAGAACTCGACACCACCATCGACGCCATGTGGATAGTTGGTAGACCAAATTTTCATCTCGAAAATCAACTGTTTGCGACTGCCCACCTTTCCATCACCGGGATACTCGAAAGTAGCCGTTACAGTATCGGGAAACTGCTGGTCGTCGTCAAAAAAATACTTTCCACCACAAACCGCCACACTCGTGGGATGGGTGTTGAGTCCCAAACCCCAGCGAGCCATGTCGAACTCGTGCGTGCCGTCGTTTCCCAGATCACCAGTCCCAAAGTTATACCACCAGTGCCACGAATAGTGGTGCCGGTTTTTCTGGAACGGCATCATGGGGGCTGGTCCCACCCACATGTCGTAGTCAAAACCGGAAGGTGGACGACTCGGCTGTGCGTGCCCAATGTTGCGGCGCCGCTGAATATTCCAGGCCTTGGCAATCAACACGTCGCCGATCACCCCGTCACGAATCATCTGGATAGCCTCGATGAATCCCCGATCGCTACGTGCCTGGGTTCCGTGCTGGACGATCTTGCCGGTCCGTCTCACGGCCTCGACCAACAGGCGCCCCTCGCGAAGATTGTGAGAGCAGGGTTTTTCGACGTAAACATGCTTTCCGGCATCCAGGGCCAGCAGGGCAGCCGGGGCGTGCCAATGATCGGGTGTCGCGATCGTAACAGCGTCGATCGACTTGTCATCGAGAATCGTACGGAGATTGCCCACGGGCTTAGCACCTCCGGCCAGAGTGGCTGCTTCCATACGGCGTTTTTCATCAGGGTCACACACGTAAACAATCTCGGCGTTGTCGCGCCCTTGCCTAGGCAAAAGGCCAATATGCCCATTCTTACCCTGACCACCACATCCAATGACACCAACTCGGATCCGTTCGTTCGCCCCACCTGCCCGCGCACGAGTAGAGGCCAGCAAGACACCACTGGTCACTCCGGCCACGTTCCGGCCGGTTTGCTGGAAAAACGTCCGACGATTCGTGTGGTCCATCTCAAATTCTCCAACTCTTACCTGTTCCTACGCTACAATTACTTCCCGTCAAACTGTCCTTGAAACCGGGTGTCAGATCGACACTGGTCGGTCGCCAGTCAACGGTTTGTTACTTCGTAGCCATTCTATCAACTTTTTCCGCCAATCTAAAGCTTTTGGAATTTTTGATATTTTCATTCTGTCCGGCATTCAACCCTCTCGAGAATGGTATCGTCAAAGTCTCAACGGCAAGTCTCATGGACGGTCTGTGTTTGGACAACAGGTACGGGAATCATTCATACGGATTGTCCACCAATCACACCTTGGGGTTGCGCAACAGAAGTGCGGCATGGCCTTGCAATTGGTCACGAACATGGCCCCCTCTTCACTTTTTTTCGCCGCGGGCCAGCGTCGATGTTTTGTTTCAAAGCGACTCGATGGTTTATCGGTCTGGGAACAAAAAGGCGGCCTTCTACCCGCCACCAAACTAAGAGGTTTCAGGATCCGGATTGCCCGGGACAACTCCTGTTAGACTTCTACGATACATTGCCCGACAATTTCTTGCCATTCGGAAAAATTGCCAAATGGTCGGTGTTGTATAAGATTTTCCACGTTCCTGTGTCTCTGATTGATCCTTTAGATTTTCATAGTGTTCACAGACGTAAGAAAATGCCTCTGGTATCTTCGATTTTGTGAGCAGCAGATTCTTCTCCACTGTCTCTTTGAGCGTTGGATAAAACTGGATAGCGTACCTGCTCTGGTACAAGATATCCCCCGTGTCAATCTTGGTGTCAATTTGATGAATCGTGAATCCTGTTTCTTCTATCCCCTCATAGATGGGCCAAATGATGCTTTGTGCACCCTGGAAGTCTGGAAGCAGCTCCATGTGGATATTCACCATACCGTGTCTGGGAATCGAAAACACGCTCTTGGCAATGTAAGCATTGCCAAGCGAAAGTCCTAAATCTGCTTTAGCCTCTCGAAACAGCTTTCTGGTTTCATCACTGTTTGTACAGGGTGTTTCAGACAGGGGAACATTAAAAGATTGACATAAAGAAGCAATGTCATTCACCTCTTTGTCTGCATACCAATCCCGTATTCTGATGCCATTTAACGCTCCCAAAATCCCGATCCGGCACGTTTTCAAAATCTTTCGGCGGAGGTGTTTCTTTCTATCGGCTATAGCGTCACGGGCTAAAATAACGTTGACTACATTTAGGTTCTTGTTCTTACACAATACCGGCAAAACTTCTGAAGCGATGCCATTTCTCGTAGAGGTGAGAATAACGACCCTCATGTTGTGATCTCCATATTCCCCCTCGCAAAGTACTCCACATGAGACAACGGCCACTGCACTTCAAAATGGTGCCTCGGTATCCTAAACAGATCTGTCTCTTGGGGAACAAGCGTGCCACGGTAAGCGGCAAAACAAGCACGGTACCCTGAACGCTTTGTTATTTTCAGTGATTCCTCATCCGCGTCAGCCACTCCGCCATAGGGCCACGAGATGTATTTACATTCCTTACCTAACTTTGCTTCGATGACTTCTTTTGAACCGGCTATTTCCCCCTCTAACAATGCCGCATCATGGGAGATTTCCGAAAATCGGGCGTGATTTTTTGTGTGTGATCCGATTTCATACCCCAACGAAACGATTTCTTTCAATTCATCCCATCTTAACATTTCAATCACTGAGTTGTACCGAGTCGTTTCCAGACAGTATGTTTTGGTCTGTTCCCAGCTTGCTTCGATCAAGGATGAAGGAACAAAAATTATGGCAGGAACTTCATGCTTCCTAAGGACAGGAAGTGCATTGGTGAAGTTGTTTCGAAACCCATCATCAAATGACAAGTGATAATATCTGCGATCAATTTCTTTTTCCCCTTGAAGCATTTGAAGGCAAGTATCGGTGTCTATAAATTGGCCCGTTTCCTTGAGTCGTAAAATCAAACGTTCAAAAAGGACTTTTTGATCATCGAACACATTATGACAATATAAACATCGAAGAAATCGATCCTCTATTTTTCTATTGGTTACGGACGACACAAACAGAATCGTGTTCCTGATGAAAGCTCTCGTTTTTCCCACCACTCCCGACGGAAGCGGGGCAGCTTGCCGCCAGTGCCTTGCGTATCCGGTATGATCCATGATGACTGCCTGCCCCGTTGGTGAAACTCAATTTTTTTCTACGCAAAACTTAATGTTTGGATTTCAGTTCGTCTTTCCTTTGTAAATATACTTCAAGCTCCCCAACTATCAAGCAAACCCGGGCATGCCTCGACTGATGATGCGGCCGGCGTGGAGTGAAAGTTTCCGACGTTCATGGCCTCTGCATGAAGATGTTTTCCAAGGAGCGCAACAAGTCATTTCAATGAGCAACACACCCGCCAATAGCCGTCAGAAGCATCGTAGACAAACTCCGGAATCCAAGCCCGCCGAGGCAATCACCGTCTTTTGGATGATGACAACGATGGCTACCTTGATTGCCTGCCTCGGTGCAGCATTCACCAAGGCAATTATTTTGATACACCAGGCACCAACTCCTGCCGCGGAAACTGTCCTGTACATCCTGTTGTTGATCACATTGCCGACCGGCGCGTTAGGTCTCGGTGTCACACCGCTGGTGTATCGATACCGCAGGCAGCCTCCTCCTCGAGGTGTTACTTGCTTTGCCGTCATCGTAAACGGTTTGCCCTGGGGCACCGTGCTTTTATCGTGGGCATTTCATTTCTGATGACCGCTAGCCGCGATAGGCCTCACCATGATTCGAGTGGCGATTCTTCACTTACATTAGAATTCTGCATTGCCGGGTGTTCTCGGAAATGGAATCACATCTCGGATATTGGTCATGCCCGTAACAAATTGTACGACTCGTTCCAGGCCCAAACCAAAACCGGAGTGGGGCACGGTTCCATAACGCCGGAGGTCGAGGTACCACCAGTAATTGTCCTGGTCCAAGTCCTGCTCTGCCATCCTCGCTTTCAATACTTCCAGACGATCCTCTCGCTGGCTGCCTCCGATGATTTCTCCTACGCGCGGTACTAACACGTCCATGGCCCGAACCGTCTTTTCATCGTCGTTGCAATACATGTAGAAGGGTTTGATAGTGCGGGGATAGTTGTAGAGGATCACGGGTCGTTTGAACTCGATTTCCGTCAAGAATCTCTCGTGCTCCGATTGCAAATCCACTCCCCATGTGACTGGAAATTCGAAGTTCTGTTGACAACTGGCCAGACACTCAACCGCTTCGGAATAGCTTAATCGGACAAACGGTTGCTGGTCTGCAATGGTCTCTAACGTCTCCAGTACAGTGTCGTCGATGCGCTGATTGAAAAAGCCAAGATCCTCTTCACAGTGTTCCAGGACCTGCCGGGCGATGTATTTCATGAAATTTTCCGCCAATTCCATGTTGTCGTTCAAGTCGTAGAATGCCATCTCGGGCTCGATCATCCAAAACTCTGCCAGATGCCGCGAGGTATTTGAATTCTCTGCCCGGAACGTCGGACCAAAGGTATAGACTTTTCCCAGTGCCGTTGCAAAGACTTCGGCCTCCAGTTGACCGCTTACGGTCAAAAAACTTGGCCGGTCAAAGAAATCTCGCGACCAATCCGGTTGCCCATCCTTCGAGGGCGTCTGGGTTAGATCCAATGTCGTGACCTTGAACATTTCGCCGGCACCTTCGCAATCACTGGTCGTAATGATCGGCGTGTGCACATAAAGAAACCCTTCGTTCTGATAAAAACTGTGAATGGCTTTACAGATCTCGTTTCTCACGCGCGCCACTGCTCCGAACGTGTTCGTGCGGGGGCGAAGATGGGCCCATTCCCTCAGCTTTTCAAACGAATGGCGTTTCTTCTGCAAAGGAAATGACTCCGGGTCCGCCCCACCGTGAACTTCAACCGAAGTGGCCTGAATTTCGGTAGACTGGCCTTTGCCGCCGGACAGTTTCACAGTTCCTGCGACGGTGACACTACAACCTGCTGTCAATTTCTTCACATCCGATTCGTAGTTTGCCAGATCCGCATCGGCAATGACCTGAATGTTTCCCAGACAGGAACCATCGTTCATTTCGAGAAAACTAAAACCAGCTTTGGAATCGCGTCGCGTGCGAATCCAGCCTTGCAATTGGACCTCTCGTCCCACTGCGGACGATTCTCGGACTGCTTTCACACTAAACTTCTCCATTACACCTCCCTGTTTGATTCAAGTTGTAAGATGTGACAGTCCGGTCCCGGAGAAATTCACGATGAATCGCCTTGTTCGGCCAACCAACGCTCTGCATCGAGTGCCGCCATGCACCCGGTGCCAGCCGAGGTAATCGCCTGGCGGTAGTAGTCATCCGAAACGTCCCCTGCCGAAAAGACTCCTTCGGCACTCGTGTGGGTACGAAATGACTTCGTCCAACGGATGTAGCCTTTCTCATTCATCTCCAGTTGACCCTTCAAAAACGCCGTGTTGGGGGTATGCCCGATAGCCACGAACATTCCTCCTACTTCCAGCACCCGCGTTGAATCGTCGAGACTACTTTGCAGGCGAATACCGGTTACTTTTTCTCCATTTCCCAAAACCTCTTGCACCACACTGTTCCACACGATTTCAATTTTAGGGTGATCCAGCGCGCGTTGTTGCATGATTTTCGAGGCGCGCAGTTTATCTCGACGGTGAATCAAGTAAATTCTGGCCGCATCTTTTAAATTCGCCAGATAGGCAGCCTCTTCGACGGCCGAGTCTCCGCCACCCACTACCGCCAAGGGCTGTCCTCGAAAAACAGGCAGCGCGCCGTCACAAACGGCACAAGCGCTAACCCCCTTGTTTTTGTATTCGTCCTCCGAAGAAAGGCCCATGTAATTTGCGCGTGCGCCAGTAGCAACGATAACCGTAAGAGCCTCCGTGGTTTCTCCGTTGCCGGAAATGACTCGCAAGGGCCCGCTGTTAAAATCGACCTCCACAATGTC
>PBTE01000218.1 GCA_002726515.1 Planctomycetaceae bacterium
CCGTGGCCGAAACGACCTTCTCATCCGTGGCCGAAACGACCTTCTCATCCGTGGCCGAAACGACCTTCTCATCCGTGGCCGAATGCGGGCGTTGACAACCAATCGTCATGCTTGTCAATGCGGCGATTCCGATGAACAACACGTGGACCTCAGACATCGCCAAAATGGCCGATCGCTTTCGATAAGCCCCCATTCCCAAAACTGCCCCAACGGCAAATAGGACGAGGGCTGCTACGATAATCGATGGGCAGGCAGCAAAATCCATCGAATTCCACATGAAAGAGATACTCTTCATGGGCTTACCCAGATCGAAAAAATCAGTGTCACGACAGAAATCTCGAATACCAGCTACTTTTAAATATAGCCTCCCGATCGGTCGATGGTCAACGTTTTGGGGTATCCCGCTTCGTGGTTCTGGTTGTTGAGATATTCTTAACTGATCAGTCAATTCAAGTTATGACCACGGGAAATATAGCTGGCGGCAATCGTTTTCTATTCCGTTATGATGGTCAATGACTCCGCCGCACGATCACTTTTCACGGAATAACCCAACCGAGTATCGCGGAACACCGCGGGTCACCACACATGATGGATCCAGCACAAGGAACGTGCCATTACAAACGGAAGACTATCGATTGGTATAACTGTTACAGTCAACCAGACCGGTAGAGGAATTACATTCGTCCGAACTGCTGACATCGATTTCAGAGACCCAAAGGCCGAAACAACCCCGTGGCAAAAGTGCGGACCTGTTTGAAATGCAAGTTTCAAGAAAGTCGTGGCGGAGCGTTGAATGCTCGGTAGTCTTTTCCAGTGCTATGCACTTGACTGCATCCCAGACCGAGTGGCGATTTTTGTCCTGCAGCGATCAACGTGATTGTCGTCAAATGATCACTTTTCCGTGGAAAATCAGAATTTCGTCAAGTCGACTGCACTCCGGGCTTTCCGCTCACAATCGTTTACAGACATCTGCTAAACTAGAACCGTGTGTAACAGGGGGATCGATGCCCCTGTCTCTGGAGGCACGGGGCCAAAACGGTACGCACAGATACCATTGACCTGACAGAGGAAACTCGTCTTCGACAGTGGCTTCACTAATGCCGGATTAGATAACAAACCTTTCTAGAAAACATTGAGAAGTTCGGTTCGTGTTCAAACTTGTTAAGGGAAAAACAAGCAGGGATTGCAAGGGGTCACTCAGTTAAAGAACATCCTCTGACCGGACCAGATTAACTATGATCCAAGTCGCTTTTTTACCCGCGGCAAGTGGGCCGACCTGATTTACACCAACAGACTGATTCACTAGAGAGTTGTGTATTTCGCTCATCTGTAAATGACTTTGTCGCGAGAATTCCTTTGTGGAAGAATAAATGCTGAAGCGATCAATTGCCATGGTGCGATTACGTTGTCCACGGTGCCTGAAGGGAAAAGTGTTCCGTAGTCTTTGGAACACGCACGACATTTGTCCGGAATGCATGCTGGAATTTAAACGCGAGGACGGTTACTTCTTTGGTGCAATGTATTTCAGTTACGGAATGGGAGTCGCCTTGGCATTGCCAACGACAATCTTCCTGATGTTAACAAATGTCAGTCAATGGCTCGCTTTCTTAATAATTACGTTTCAATTGGCCATCCTGTCTCCGCTGTTATTTCGCTACTCTCGCGTCATCTGGTTGCATTTCGACCAATACTTCGATGCCCGTTAAGACGCTTGAGGAAACACAACTGTTTCCGGCTTCGGCAATCAACAATGGCAATCTGCCATTGAATCTGTTGACCCATATGGTTTATCAACCAATGCAGGCAGAAAGTGTTCAACGAGAATCACTGCCGTTAAAAGGAACCCGTTGAAACGGAAGCGGCTTGAACTGGTCATCGCCTTCGACAACCTGGATGAACTGATTCATCTCAACCGGGAAGAACACCTGCGTCAGGTCAGTTGTGGGCCAGTAGACCTCGAGTCTTTCAATCCTGGTCGCTTTTCCCAAACCGATTGTCTGTCGAAACGGATTGCACCCGAAGCTGCCACCTGAATTGACATGCTTAAAAATGGACCGCCGGTTGCCGTTCTCCATAACGTCGACTTTGATTCGGGCACCAATTGCCGATCGATTTGAACGCACTCCGACCAACCGAATCGTAAGCCAATGGTTGTCGAATCCCGGATTTTCATAAAGAGAGTCGCTGAATTTATCTCCGGGAAATGCTCCACCCATTTGAGCGAAAATATCCTGGTCGCCATCCTGGTCGAAATCTGCAAAGGCGACTGCATGCCCCTTTTGTAAGTTGCCAAAACCACCCGAATAAGTGACGTCCTGGAACCGCTGCCCTGAGATATTGTGATACATGAAGTTGGGTATGAGCGATTCATAGTCCGGGTAACCGGTGCCAAGATAGAAATCAAGAAATCCGTCATTGTCCAGATCGCCAAAGTTACTTCCCATGGGGAAAGTTAGCCGAAGCAGATCGGCATCAGCGGCCACGTCCTGGAAACCACCCTGGCCATCACCTTGGTAGAGTTTGGGAAGATCGAGGCCGTGTGTCCGTCCTATAAAGCTTGCGGCCAACCCGCCAAGTCCCGGCGCTAATCCCACGTAGCTTGGGACATACAGGTCGAGCACGCCGTCATTGTTGTAATCCCAAAACCAGGTGGGGAAGCTTCCCAAAGGCCGGATCACATCGAGTTTCTTGGCCAAATCTGTGAACGTGCCGTCACGGTTGTTGCGATACAGCCGATTCGGTGCACCCAAATTTGAAACGTAAAGATCGGGAAAACGATCCCCGTCGTAATCTCCCCAGATAACCCCCTTCGAGAAACTCATGTTTTCAACACCAGCCTGACTCGCCACATCCGTAAAAGTCCCGTTTCCATTGTTGCGAAACAACTGGCATGGCGCCGCAAACGTGTTGCCCACAAGGTGTTCGTTGCCAACGCAAAGATCCAAGTCACCGTCGTTATCATAGTCGGACCAGGAAGCCGTCTGCGTGGGATAATAGGCCTCGCCCATACCGGCCTCGAAGGTGACATCCGTGAACGTTGCGTCTCCTTGGTTTTGTAAGAGGGAATTTGGATGGCGCCCGGCACCACCCAACCAGGCGCCGCGCAGGACGTACACATCGACATCGCCATCGTTGTCGTAGTCAGCGGAAACCATATTGAGGCCGCCCAACAGGCCTGTCAGGTTCGCTGCCTCCGTCTGATCCGAGAACGTACCGTCCTGGTTGTTTCGAAAGAAATGCATCGGCCCGTTGGGATCCCAAGTCGTCGTGAGAATATCTACGTAGCTGTCATTGTCCAAGTCTTCGAGAACCACCCCGCCTGATAGATTGAAAGTGTTCACGCCCAACGTCGCAGCGATATTTTTGAACCGCGGAAATTTCACATCTGATCCAAAAATCTCCGGCGAAATCCGATATTCCTCGGGAACGCCATCGGGATAGGCACCAAGCGTCATGTACGCAATGTTGAGTAACCAGAGGGAACGCAAATGATGTCCATCGGTCTTTTCGAGTACTTCAGTAAATTTCTGAATTGCTTGTTCCGATCCGTACCGCATCGTGTGAATCGCACTGCCACGAATGGGCAACACGCAACTTTCCGGTGTATTTCGCTGGCAGCAATTCTGCGTTTCACCCAACCGCAAGTAGGCCAGGCCAAGCCGGTAGATCGTCTCATGGACTTGTTCAACTTCTTCGGGATCCAAGTCGCTAGTATCGCTCGGCAAGAGTCGGTAGGCCGTCTCAAATTGCATAATCGCTTCCTGCTCTTCTCCCAGCCTGGCCTCGATCATTCCCAGTGAAAAATGGGTATTCCTGCGTCTGGGGCCGACTGCACTCTCCGGGATTGCAGCCAGGCGCCGCCGCAATATGCGTGCAGGCCCCTCGCCGATCCAAGGATTCTCTTCCGGTGCGAGCCGGTTAATCTCAGCCAGTAGCTGAATCATCTTCTCATGACCGGACGGATTCTCTTGATCGGGCGAGGTCTCGTGGCTTGGCGAGGTCTCGTGGCCTGCCGGCGTCTCATGAGCCGAAGACGTCTCGTGGCCTGCCGGCGTCTCATGAGCCGAAGACGTCTCCTGGCTTGGCGGCGTCTCATGACCCGGCGGCGACAGAACGCGAAGCCCGAAAAAAATTGCCGTAGCCACGATGATGACTGACACGAACAGAATCACGCGTCCGAGAAACGTCGATCGCCAGCCGGATCGTGACACTGTTTCGTTGGAGCGCGATGCATCCGGCGGGTGTGGTTGTGCTTGCATAGCTCGGGCAGAATCTCCTATGCGCGCATCTTTTCAGACTAACTTCGAGTTGGACCACGAGGATCGGAGGTCGCTTTGAGCGTCAGCCCTAACCGGAAACGACCAACTGATTTCATGCACAACGACGATCGATTGATGTTGGGACCCGTTGACCGTTTGCTTTGCTTGGAATTGTCGGCCCTCAGGCCTTCAAGTATAGCATTCTGTAGGGACCATGTCTAACGACGTGGTCGTTAGACAACAACTCTCACTGAGAACCATTCATCACACTGCGACAGTCATCACAGTCATTCAAGAAACGGTTCCAACGCAGCCAGGTGGGCGGCATACTTTTCCCAACGTCCAACCGCCTTCGTGTAGAGTGGCTGGCGCACTTGGACCCGGCTTGCCGTACGAACCACCGTGCGCTGATGGTGGAATTCAAGACAGGCATCGGACCATGGGAGGCCGCAGAAGTTTAACAACCCACGACACACGTTTTCGCTGTCCGCGACGAGTTCCTCGTAGGCCACAGAATGGATCCGACCCGGCAATACCTGTTGCCAGTGATTCATCAGGCGCGTGTAACCACGACAGCTCACACCGATGTCTTCCAAGCGACTGGACCAGTTGACATCCGCAAATCTCTGAAAGAAGCAGGAAACAGCGATATCTCGCAACTCGCGTCTGCAGTAGATGATACGGGCTTTCGGAAACATTGACGCGATAAGACCCAGAAAAAGGAAATTGCTGAGCGTCTTGTCGACAATACGTGTGGCTGGCGATCCAAGATTTTCTATATCACGCAGATACCGTTTCGCGTACAACCGCAAGAGTTTTTCATCGAGAGACCTCGCATTGCGGGGGTTGTCTTCACAGGCAGCAAGAAAATGTTGGGACAGATCAGGCCGTTCACCAACCCCTTCGACGTGACGATGGGCAGTTAAAATTTGCTCCACCAGCGTCGTTCCACTCCGTAACATTCCAACGACAAAAACAGGCAATTCTGACTGCAGACCCCAGGTAGACGCACTCTGCAGAAACTCGTGATCGAACGCGGATATCGTCGCCTCAATCTGGCTTTCAAACGTTTCGGCGTCAAACGTTGATCCTTCACCAGAACGCAACCGGTATTCAACGGCGTTGGCCTCTGCATAGGCACGGAACGCCTCGTCGTACTGCGCATCGGCTGCCAAAATATCGCCCAACGTGTGCTGGAGGGAACACACCTCCTCATCGATTCCCGCGTTGCCCTCTATGAGCTCCCGCACGCGCTGGATTTGATCCTCAGAGAATCGATATTCTCCCTGACGCGCAAGGTGTCCCAGGGCGTGAAAGGCCGACGCGTAGCCGGGTTGTAGGCGAATTGCTTCCTCCAGACAACAGATGGCCTCTTCAAAATCACCGAGGTCAATTTGCGCCGAACCCAGCGCAGCGTGAGACGGAGACCAGCTCGGATCGGCAGTGACTGCCCTGCGGAACTCGGCGGCTGCTTCTTCGATTTTCCTGTTCGCGCGATATCTGTTGCCCAGGTCAAGGTGTTTGGCAGCCAGGGGCGAAGGACCGGCCGGTTTCTGCGAAGAATCGGTCATGGAACGAAATCTGGGGTTTGCGACCGGCCTGACAGACATGCCATCCGTTTGACAGCGATTGGAGCTATTGCCTGGGCACGGTTCGACATTCCATCGCACCCTGTCAACTTTCCAGGAAAAACTGGAACTCCGAAAGGATCGTCCGAAATGTCACCCCTGCAGAATTGCAGATCGACGTCCAAATCACAAGTCCGTTCCCGCTTCTCCCTCCTCTACGGAGGGAGAAGAACGGTGGACAGTGTTATCCGGTTGTCGTTGACTGGCCGCGCTGGTGATGAAGCGACACATCCACCACCTGGCTCATCGCTTTGATGTCCAGGTCGCCACCGAGAAACTCAGCAATTTTCTCGGCCGTCTGCTCGGGATGCTCGATCGTATCCGAATGTGATACACCCAACCAGGGAACATCGTGAACATGGAGTCTATTCTTAGAGGCGTTTAACTGCCCCACCAAATAAACCTTCAGTTTTTCGTCGCTAAGATCGGCACTTTCCTCGCCCATTTTCTTAAGCATCTGGTGTTGCGATGCGACGATTTCATCAATGTCTCGCTCAATCACAATAACCCGATAGGACAGGCCTTGCGGCAGGTAAGGCAACAGTGGTGACACCACCTTGATTGATTTCCCCTGAGCATCATCCAGCCAGTTGTTGGTAATTTTGAGCTGCTTAACTTTTTCAAGTTCAAAGTAGCCTTTCGGATTATTTTCGTCCGCAGCACGTTCGCCATCGGTGAGAGGATTAATGCCGACAGCGTCCAGCATCTGCATTACCATCGACGTGCCACTGCGGGGTAACCCGGACACGATCACAATTGTTTTCGACGGATCAGCAGAAGCATGTGGCTTTCTTTCCGGAGCTTCTAGCAGGGCCGGCTCCATCGTTTCATTTTCCTGAGCGGGCCACGACGGCAACTCTGCCGCATAGTCGATCGAGTCGCCGTTCATCAAATCAGGCAAGATGCGTGAATCGGAATGCTTCTTCCGCTCCTCGTCAATCGCCTCGGCCATCGAACGATGGTACTCTGCCTGCTCCTGATCGTTCAGGTTTTCGCCGTAGATACGTGCCATTTCGACATGTGCTTCGGAGAAATTAGGATTCAATCGGATTGCCGTTTCGAAAGAATTGATCGCTGCGCGAAACTCTTTGGCACGGTCGTGAAGGACGCCCATGCAATAATGAGCCGGTGGCAACTGGTACTTGAGTCCAATCGCCTTGCGTGCCGATATGCGGGCTCGTTTGTTCTTGGACAAGCTCAAATAGACACGGGCAAGTCCCAGGTGGGCCGTTGCACTGTGCGGATCCAGTTCCAAAACCCGATCAAAACATTCTCTCGATTCCGTATATTTCTGTAGTTTGCGATAAGCTTCACCCAGTTGAAAATGAAAACCTGGGGCCTTCGAGTCCGTTTCACCGGCCGCTTTAAAGTGCTCGATCGCTGCCTCATTGTCATTCTTCGACATGGCAATCCATCCTGCCATGTAGTCGAGAGTGTGGTAACTGCCGCGGGCGACGTCTCGGATCTTTTTGCAGACGTACTTTTCTTCGGCATTAAACAGTTTGTCAAACGTTTTTTCGTCATTGGCTAAGGCAACGCCTTCCTTTTCGCTAGCCTCTTCAGCTGCTTCACGCCGTTCCTTGAAGATCTGGTTGATCTCTTGCATGCGCGATTTGGCTTGAGTCGATGCCTTGAACCAGCGGTTCTTAAGGTCGCTTACAAGTTCGTCCAAATCCTCAATGTGGTTTTGAGCTTGGAGGCAGGCTGCCAATTGAATACCGAACCGAAATTCCACCGGACACTCTTTGTACAACTTGGTCAGAACCGGAATGGCTTCGCCGTAAAGACCATTATCCATGTACGACCGTGCGAGATGGTAATCGAGTTCAATTTGCGTGTCGCGAATCGCTTGTTCATTGTCTTTGCTGACCGGGTCGATGTAGCCCAGTGCGACCAAGTGATCAATCGCCTCTCGTGACTCCTCGGGGGTCAGCTTTACGTCCGTCGGATGTCGGCCATCTTCGCCGGAAACGTCATCCCAACTAGGAATGGTTTTCACCTCCGGTGGTTCTTCGAAGGCATCAAGAATCGGCTGACCATCCATGTCTTCACCGACATCCAGCCCAAAGAGAGTCAGAATCGTGGGCGCCACATCTAGCAGACTGACACCGTGGACCAACTCATCTTTACGAATCCCCGGTCCATTGATCACAAAAATCCCATGATCGCGATGCTCCGCCTGAGGTCCCGCTGGCTCGTTCGGAACTTCTTTGCGACGCATATGGTCGGGATGGAAACCATGATCCGACATCAAAATGATCGTGGTATCCTCACCCGCCAGTTCGATGAGCCGGCCCAGCATCATGTCGTGGTAAACGTACGCAGCCGAGACACATCCTTTGTACAACTCGTAATCTTCATCGTTAACCCACTCCAATTGGGGCGGATGATAACGCATGAACGTGTGACTGAAGTGATCAATCGTTATGAAATATGCCGCCATAAAATCCCACGGTTCATTTTCCATGAGATACGTGGTAGCCGACTGGATCGTCGTACAATCGGCAATGAGTCTGGCGCAATGAGCAAGTCTTTGATCCTTATCCTGGTCAATCGTATGTCCCAAGGGAATGAAGGGATCCAAATGCTCTCGACTGAGTTCGTTCGGGTGCACTCGCAGATCAGCCAGTTTCTGGGTGAGTCGAGGAGGATAGACCGTACCACGCATCATCGGCCAGCCCTCTTCGATCGCACCTTTCGACTCGAAGTAGTGGTCGGAAACCATGACACCATTGATTGGTTCGGCCGGATTACTTGGCCACCAACCCACGACGTTACTTTTAGCGCCATTTTGACCGAGAATATTCCAAATCGCCTTCGTCTTTCGCGATAAATTGGTAATCGGCTGGATGCCTTCCCCATTTGGCATCGGTTCCGAGAAACCCAAGATCCCATGTTTGTAGGCTCGTTTACCCGTGGCAATCGACGTCCAGAGAATCGGCGAAAGGGCGGGAATGAGCGTCGAAATGTTGGCCATCACCCCGGTTTCAACCAACTTCTTCACATGCGGCATCAACCCACGATCCATAAATGGTTGAATGATTTTCCAATCAGCCGCATCCCAGCCAATGAGTAACACCTTTTTGTTGTTCATGGTTTTAGACCTTGATTGAAGACAACCGATGATGATGAATCAAACAGAATACTGTCCAAGGAAAACTCGCTTGTGTGTCGACCAAGGAAAACCAGTATCGAGGTTTGATTGGACTCCCAGACAATAGTTTTAACTAATACAAACCAAAACGTGATCATGAAGGGCACCCGAGCCAATCCTGGCTGATTTTCTGTGCGCCCGATCCGTCAGAATGGCATACGACACGGTGTGCAAAAGCCGCATGAACTGCACTTAATGGTAGTATATTACAACATCGGTCTCCGTCAAACAAAACCCGCCTTATTCATTCCGAAAATCGCGTGATCAGCAGTTTGATCACATCACGCAGGTCCCACAGATTGACCATTTCTGCCGTTTACTGCCAACGTAGCCCGCCAAAATCAGAGTCATCCATATCAAGGGCGTCAGCAGGCAGGCCGTGTTGGCGAAGATCTGCCAAACATTCGTCCATGTTCATCCCTCCTTGTGCAACTTGACTGATTTCTTGTTTATAGGACTGCCAGTGCTTTTTTTCCATGGGTGAAATGGAAACTTTCCTTTGATAGGGAACCCGCTGGCCAACTAGCATCGCAAAATACCCTTCGTTTGTGAAAAAATTCCGTTTCATGTCATATTCGAGCAACCTGAAATCGGGACCGACAGCTTTGAAATACTCCACGATGTTCGAAGCAGATCCGATGTCAACATCGTGACGAGCGGCCTGCCAGAATGGAGTATTCAACCGACGATTGAATTTGTAATGAATCGCTAGAAAATCGCGGATAATTTCCCAGTTCTTCCTGGAGACTCTGTTGTAAATGTCCCGTTGGATGGGCAACATGAATCCATCGGAAGCCTTCAGTGCCCGAATGATGTGGGCTACAGAATCGCAAATGGTTCCAATCGCTGTGGCCTCCAGCGGTTCAACAAAGCCTGAAGAATTTCCGATGGCAACGACGTTCTTAATCCACGGATTTCGTCGCGATCCCGCCGGAAAACGGATGACGTTTGCCCGGTCCACGCGAGGATTTTTCCGTCGATATTCTGCTTCCGCCTGATCATCCGAAATAAAATCAGAACTGAAAACGTAGCCCCGATTAATGACATCGTCGTGCTCAATTTGCCAACACCAGCCG
Source organism: Planctomycetaceae bacterium (assembly GCA_002726515.1). Lineage (GTDB taxonomy): Bacteria > Planctomycetota > Planctomycetia > Pirellulales > Pirellulaceae. The sequence goes on from PBTE01000218.1 coordinate 10,118, forward strand.
GCATCCATGGTTTCAGCCACAGTATAAGGGTGATAACTTTCATCCGTCCGTTCCCAGCCCCCCACCACGGCCCGATCACAAAACAAGGCTTGTTTGAAATCAACAAACTTTTCACCGAGGGCCTTACCCACTAACTCCGCGGAAAAACCGGAAGCATCCACGAACATGTCCCCCTCGACTCGCTGCCCGGAAGACAAAATCAGCGATTTAATTCCTTCTTCGTCCTGTTCGACGCCTGTTACAACGTCGTCAATTTTTGGAATTCCACATTCGTCGGCAACTTCTTCCAGGTATCCGACAAATGTTCTGTTTTCCAGATGGTAGGAAAACCCACCACCGAGTTTCGGACGGCCATCAATCCGCTTGAGACAAACTTTGTCGTGCAGCATCAACGCGGAGGAAAGATCGGCAAAATCAAATGAATCATCGCAATAGTATCCCCTCGGCAGGGACAACTGGGAATCTGGATTCGATAATTGCGTGGAAAACGTGTAATGGAAAAAAGGACGTTCCCCCCACAGGTATTTGATGCCTAGTTTCAGGCTCGGTTTGGCGCGCTCGTGAAAACGCTGGGAATTGAGCCCCAAATACCGATGCAGAAATTTGATAATCGTGACGATTGTACCTTCACCGACACCGATGACTCCCATTTTGGTGGAACGAACCACTTGAACGCTGATGTCGGGTAGTTTTCGCTGAAGAGTGATCGCGGTAAGAAATCCCGCAGTCCCTCCACCCATCACAACAATTCGGCGAATTCGCCGATTTCCCTGTGGATCACGATTGCCGTTTTGAGAGTCTATCATTGCTACTGCTCCCAGTCGGTTAGGAATAATGAAATCGAGTTATGTCTCGCCAAACAAAAAGGCGTTCAACGGAGCGGTACCTTTCAAGGTGCCGACGAACATCATTGGAGTTGCTGTACATAGGGCCTCGATTGCTTGAACAACTCTAGCCTTCCCTGAATTGCATCAGCTGTATCTTGTTTCCCCTTGGCCAGTTCCATGGCCCTGGTTGCGGTGGAAACAGCATTTTCAAAATCTCCCACTGCTGCCTCCGCCACCGATAGTGTGTCCAACACTGCCGAATGTTTAAAATCCGTCAGTTCCGCAGCCAGCTTCGCCAGTAACACACCGAGTTCCGGATTGCGTTGTTCTCTGTCGCTGTGAGAGGCCAAGTACCACGCGCGATTGTTGATCGCAAATAAGTACTGGTCGTTCCACTGGGCAGCAGCTCGGAGTAGCTCCAATCCCAACTTCACTTCGCCTTCCTGTAACCGTGCCAATCCCAACACGTACTTGGCTCGATTGATTGCAGTCGCAACATTTTGGTCAACATCGCCACCTGGTCGCACCAGGTCCAATCCTTTCTGAAAACTCTGCAAGGCCTCTTGCTGTTTCCCGAGACCTTGCAGCGCTGTCCCCAAATAGCAGTAGGCCCGGGGTTCCTCGGGGGATAGTTCGATCGCGCGGCGAAGCGCCGTAGCGGACTCTTCTAGTTTCTCTTGCATGCCCAACGTGATTCCAAGTTTCAAATGTCCATCAAAAAGTTGTGGATCGACATCGATGGCTTCACGAAACCTGTTCTCAGCAGCGGAATATTTCCCCATCTGTTGAAGACTAGCACCTATTTTAACTAGCAGGCTGGGATACTCGGGCTCACCCTTCTGGCTGTCGACATGTTTTTCGAAATAGGCGACGGAATCTTCCCGATAACCAGCCTCTTGCATCACCAGGGAAATCTGCACCAAGGGTATTCTCGCTTGATGGTTGAGCATCCATGCCCCGTGAAAAGGAGTCGCAAGATCGCGAAGCGAGTTGCCCGACAGAGCCAGACGCCCCACGTCCTCCTGTAACTCGCTGACTTCGACAGGCCCCTGGTAAAGTGCAGCAAGGTAACCTTGTTGGTCCAGCAGAAAGCTCATTGGCACAACCGGTGACAGATCCATGGCGAAAAGCTGGCTGACTACCAGCATGAGTTTGTCCACCAATTCCGGACTAGCTTTCCCGGAGATGAATGGAAATTTCAACGTTCGAATCTTCTCCTCTGCCGGAGATGGCCCAACCTGTTCCTCACCGCCAAGTCCATCCACAGCCAGGGCAACAATTTCGATACCCGATTGACGCAAGCCATTTTCGTATTTGGCAAACTCCTGCAACTCGGCCTCACACGTTTTACACGAACTGAGCCAGAGCGTCAAAAGAGTTGGTTTTCCCGCTTCGGCCGCCAACTCTTTTGGCCCCTCGTCGAATGATTCGTAGTGAAATGTGGGCAGCGGAATCCGGTTTGCAAAAACCGTCTTCAACTGACTACTCGGTACAGGAGGCACAAACTTCGACGGCTGGAGGCGAATTGTTCGATCCGGAACTGACCACTTCTCTGCGCGGCCTGTCTGCTGAACAATCCGATACCAGCCATCTACCGAAAGACCGGTAAATGACTCCGATGTCCCTCCCGGCCAATGGACGGTCAACCGCTTAATGCGAGTCGCCCGGCCTAAGCCGAAATTCAGCCATTTCGTTGATTGACTTAGAAACCCTTCACCCGCTCGCAAGGTCTTGATAACCACTGTTGCCGGCTCATCAACCCCGGTTTCCGGATTCTGCCTCACGGGAAACTCCGAATCGAGAACTTCCAGTTCCACTCTAGCGCCAATGGCGTCCCGATTTGTGGAAGACCCATTACCTTCCAATCGCAGCGCAACAAAATGGTTTTCATCTTCCAGGTCGTTCCGCAGGAAGCGTGCCCGCGGGGCATTGCGGTTCGTCACCCAGATGTCTAAATCGCCATCCAGGTCCCAGTCCACGGCAGCCATACCACGACCATCGTCTGGAAAGTCGATTCCGCTCGTAGCCGAGATGTTGGCAAAACGACCATCCCCCATGTTCAGAAAACCGCAGTTCTTCTCCCGTCCGCTGAACGACAATCCCGCGCGGATCAGTTTGTTCAAGTGCCTGTCCGCCCGTCGGTACTCAGCCGTATCGCCGTCAGCCGTCAGGGGCGTTTGCGTCAGAACCTGACGCCAGAAAAAACTTCATAAGTCCGTCTGGCGTTTGCCAGTCACATGACCGTTGGCAACAAGTAAGTCTTCCCAACCATCGTTATTCACATCGACAAACAGGGTCGCCCAGGCCCACCGGGCCCGGGTAACGTTGGCAAAGATACTGGCGTCACGAAACGTCCCGTCACCTGCCGATCGAAAAAGTGTGTTGCCCCTGGAAAGGTACTGGTACTGGGAAATACCTTGTCCGTCGTCGGAACGAAAACGGTCCTGGTAGGTCACGCGATTGCCTGCCGAAGACCACATATTGCTGACGTACAGGTCCATCCAGCCGTCTCGATCGTAGTCGGCCACCGTTACCGCCATGCCCGTACTCATGTCCTCCACGCCCACTTGTGCAGCCACGTCACTGAATTGTCCACTGTCATTACGATAAAAATTGTTGCGACCAAAGTCGTTGACAACGTACAGGTCATCGTCACCATCGTTATCGAAGTCTTCCCAAACGGCGGCAAACGAGAATTTCGAATTATTTTGGTCCAGGCCTGCTTCGGTCGTAACATCCGTAAAATGCCATGATCCATCATTGCGATACAAAATATTCCGACTACCGTTATTCGCATCGTGATAGGGGACCGGCAGGGGTAACGTTCTGTTTTCGTAGTGGTATTTCTTCGATCGTGCGTACATGCAACCGAAAAGGTCCAGATCACCATCTCGGTCGAAATCGACTGCCACCAATGACGTGCAATCTCCTGAAACGAGTGTCGTTCGGCGCGTGAATCGCCCCTGGGCATCGTTGGACATGATCAATATTCCGGCATCCGTGGCGGAGGCCAGATCCTGGTCACCATCGTTGTCCAAGTCAACGATCAGGCCACTGGTGGTCCTGTCCAAAATGTCCACACCGGCAAGGCGCGATATGTCGCGGAGTGTGCCGTCAGGATTTTGAATCAGCAAGAGGTTTGGTTGCGCTGCCGGTTGACAAAGATAGAGATCGTCCAGATGGTCACCGTTCACGTCACCAACAGCCAATCCATGGCGTCCGAGTCTTCCACCACCCAGGGTTCCTTCAACCCTCGACAACCAGTATTCAAAATCGTAACTCAACTGCCGATGAAAACACTCCGCATCACCAAACACCGATTCCGTGCAATCAGCAAACATCTTGCGAGGTGCACCAGCAACATAAGTGGCTGCTTCGTATTGCTTGACTTGGAGCCCGTACAGCAGCAGAGACTCTCCGTCGTCAGACGGCTTCCATCGGCAATGCCAGATCGAGTTCTGTTGTTCGGATCCCTGAGGGGTCATTCGGCTGGCGTCACATATTGCCTCGGTTTGAATTTCCTCTCCTTCTGCTTCAATTCGAAAGACCTTGAAGTCGACACGTATGTCGGACGCCTCTTGAAGATCTCCCTGAAGTTCCTCCAGTGCTGTGCCAAACCCCTCAGATCCCTGGAAAACATCCTGCTCCGCGTCGGGAACCGTCTTTTCCACCGCCACCCCGTGCCGAACTGTGATGCCCTGGTCCTGATAAACCGTTCGGTACTCGGCGGGGCACAATCTTCCACAGCGAAAATCGCTATGCAGGAAATGAGCCACTTGGGATGCGATATCCACACCAGTCGATCCGTTCTGGCCAGCAATAATCTTCCCAATTTTTTTCAGCCGAGTTTGCGCGTCGTTGGCAAGTGCTTCAGTATCCCAGCCATCCTCCTGAGGATCCAACAACTTGTTGTGTTCGGCCTTTTGACGTTGCGAGAAAGAGCTGTCATACGAAGACAAGCCCGCGAACGTTGTTGCAGAACCCGCGTCTCCGGCTGGCTGACTCGTTGTGGCGGTGGTTGCAGACTGTCTACGAGAAACCGAAGTGGGTCCCTCGGTCGATTCACGCGAACAACCTGTGAACGACACGGCAAATAGGATCGCCAGCAACAAAAGTTGGTTTGACGAAACCAATCCTGGCCTGTCGCAAAATGAACCCCGAAAGTAAACCAACCGGTCAATATCGCACATCACATGTCTTTGACGGCACATCTGAGATGTCCTCGGTTGGATGCCTTGCGCTATACCGCTCCGGTAGGCGTCCTCCACGCCTCATTATAAGATTACGCCACTGAACGCATGTTTGAATCTGCAGAAACCTTTATTTTACGCTTGACTGGCATCCGTGACAATTCCCGGCCAAGGTTTTAGTTCGTTTCCAAACTGACAGGTGGCAGTTTTCCGCATGTAGTTGCATGGAACACATCCCACCGAATCGACGCACCAGGAAACAGTTGGAATGCCAAGGAATTGAATGAAGATGCAACACGAACTAACTGTTCTGACGTTCTGACGATTCGAGAAATAGTGGCTTCTCGACTCAAAGAGCTGCCAATGTCTTCGACAACAAACCGAACGGCGCTCGAGGCCAGGAAACCACGAATACCCTTGCAAGGTCCGCCACTTTTTCTGGTGGGTGGCATTTCAGTTGAGGACACTCAGTTTAGGACACCTTGTGTCAACACACATTCTGCGGGCGATGAAGAGGCCGCCACCGACCAGGATTCCCGTTGAACATCCCTCGTACCACCACTCTCACCAGGCACAAAATCGAGACGAATGGAACGCCAACATCCCAAAGTCGACAACCTGACAACAGCGGTCGTCCGGTTGCGACTCTGGACTGCTATGGCTTCTTACTCTTGTGCCTGGGCCATGTCCTGGCTGCCCTGTTGCAGTTTTGCCAACACAGCCTCCGTGATATCAACAGACGGTTCGATGCTGAGGAGATTCTGGGGATTGTAAAGCAAGATCGCCGTAGCACCTCTGGCTTTTGCGATTTCACTGGCAACAAGTTCTACTTCAGTACGGAAACCGTTCATCAGTTCCATACGGAATTGTCGTACTCGCTGACCGTTGGCTTGTTTTTTTTGTTCCATTCCATTCCGCAAATTACTTAACGTTGTGGCTTGTTCCTCAGTAGGAGATTCGCCAAATTCCTGCTCTTTCTGCTGAAGTTCTTCAGCGATTGTCGCCAAATTCTGGTTCAGCTCTGCGTCCCATTCGGATTTTGCCTGTGAAACGGTCTGGCTGATTGACTCGGTTTTTCCCAGTTGTTGGCCAATTTGCTCGAGCCGAATGACTGCAACCCCCCCGCCGCCTTTGGTGGTGTTAAAGTTCCAGAAAACAAAAACCACCCCGGCTGCGAAGGCGAGAATGATCACAATATCTACAATGTCAAACCCGCGTTTCATAAAACTCGCCCCTTTCAAAAATTGGAAATCGGCAATGACGCACGCCAATCAGAATAACTGATAAAACATAAGCAGTTGTCACATTTAGTGCCTGTAACAAGTCCTCTCCACAGCGATACCTGTCACGTCGCACGTGACCCTTTCGAGCCACGATGTACTTCAATGTAGATTCCAAAATAAACACTGTCAAATTTCTAGGCCGCTTCGACTCGGAAGCCTTTTCAACAACTAGGTGGCCACTGTCTTTTGTTTTGGCCAGACCATACCCGCATTTATCGAGGAAACCGGTTACCGTGCGACGTTCCTGCACACATGACGTGGGTCGAGTGCTGTTACAACCGCTCGGCACAACATGAAAAAAGAAACCACCAGGTTGAGAATTGACAGACCAATGACCGAAGGCGGCAGGGTAGCAGTGCAGACAACCTTATCGGTATCTGCCAGGCTGACATTGTCTTTCCCCAGCCCCAGCACCGGTTGCCAAATAACCAGGGCAACGGTTGGAAATCGGGAGCCCCAAAGATTCCTGGTGACGGAAGTGTCATGAAGCACTTCGTTGACCCTCACAATACGAGGATGCTATACTTCAACGGTGGTAGATACCTCTTTCCGATGCGACGCTCAGTGGCAATGCGTTGGGGCGTGTCGCAAACGGGGACGGCAAATAAGCGACACATGGAAGTGGCAAAAGCTGGAAGGGACGAAAAGAAGATGGGCGATAAACCAACCACACATCGGCTTGGTAACTCGACCTCACAACAGGGTGTCCCGTCAGAAGGACCCACCACTTTTGTGGGGATCAATCCACCCTGCTTTTCCAAAGAGGAACTCTCGGAATTTAAGTCATTGGTCGTAGCAGAATCGCGCGAAGCCATTGTTGGAGGCCGGGCAAAGAAGCCTGCCGACAGCATCCGTCGATCGCGGGTTTTGTGGCTCAGGTCGGATCGTCATCAGTGGGTGATGGACCGGTTGTGGGATGTCGCCGTCGAAGTCAACAAGAACTACCAGTACAGGATTGACCGGTTTCAAGGACCTGTTCAGCTGGCCATTTATGACGAAAAGATTCAGGGATTCTACCGCTGGCACTTGGACATTGCCCCTCGCACCACTACGCGCAAGATCACCATTCAGATGCCACTCAATGAGCCATCGGACTACGAGGGTGGAAATCTGGAATTCAACGCTGCTGGCACTCCCAACAAGGCTCCTCAGCAGCAAGGAACAGTGATCACTTTTCCCAGCTTCATCTTGCATCGCGTCACACCTGTCACCAAGGGCGCGCGATACAGTTTGGTCGCCTGGATCACCGGGCCTCCGTGGGGTTGAAGCAATCCGAGGCACCGCTTCCTGCCCCCGAGCAGGTCCTGCAACACGTGGGCTACTCGCGAGAGCTGACCTGCTTCAGTACGTATGCACCAGTCGTAAACGGCTCAATTGCCCACGGAATCTGCCCGATTTGAGAACCGTTTACACAGGTACGGGTCAAGAGGCACGTCGCTTGTTTCTCCCACAATTGATTGCGCCACGATTCGACCGGTCAACGGCGAGGCGACAATTCCGGTACGAAAACCTCCTGCAGCGTTGCAGTAGCCAGTGACCTGTGGCACGTCTCCCAGGATGGGCAGTTCATCTGGTGTACCAGGACGCAAGCCAGCCCAGACTCGCTTAACACCAACCCTGCGTAACATGGGAACAGCCCGCACGGCACCGCGACACATCGAGGTGATTGCCTGGGAAGTTACCGAAACGTCGAATCCCACCTTCTCGGTAGTACTGCCAATCAGCACTTCTCCATGAGCTTTTTGTGCGAGATAACATGCCGATGTACTGAGGCAGCTGCGTAGTGTGGACGGCAGTCCCACAGTCAGTACGACCTGTCCACGCACCGGAATGACCGGTAACTCGATGTCAACAGAGGCTGCCAGTTGACCTGCCCAGGCACCCGCGGCGTTGACGACGGTGTCGCAGGAGATAATGCCGTCGTCGAGTACCACACCGGTGATGCGGTCGCCTCTCCGTTCGAGTTGCCGCACGATCGTGTCAGGGCGAAAGTCGGCACCGCCCTGAATTGCTGAACGCTTCAGGGCTTCGGCCAGGGCCATGGGATTCACCTGGTACTCTCCCGACAGAAGTGCTGCCCCTAAAAGATCGGATGTCAAGTGCGGCTCAAGGCGGTGGACTTCTGCCGGTGTAAGTAATTCCACACCGTCCGCCATCGGCACAGAGGCACGAAGCTCTTTGACCCAATGCTGTTCCGCTTCTTCGTAGATCAAAAAAATCAGGCCGGCACCTGGCTTGTATTCAATGTCAACACCGGAAAATTCCCGCAGCCGCAGTGCCAATTCCGGAAAAAGGGCGTTACTACGGATAAGAAAGTGCTGAAAATCCTCGGGCAGTACGCCCGGATGCGACTCTTCTGCACCTTCCTCGTTCGACCGGCTTTTCTGGTAGATCACACCACAGCCTAGCCCCACCGCCTCACCCAGCGGCCAAAGGCCCCCTGCTGATGCGGAAGTGGCCCGTCCGGGCAACCCCTTGTCGATCAACACAACGCGAACCTGACGCTGTGCCAGTTCGAATGCTACGGCCGAACCGATGACCCCACCGCCGACAATGACCACATCTGCCGCATCGGTCATCTCGATCAGACCTCCACCCGCAGGGCTTCTGCAGCTTGTAGGTCCAGCGAGTTTGATTCGTTGAGCAAATCACCAATCGTGAGAGGTACTGCAGGTGGGCGCACACTGATCGGGCCCACGGCGTCTTGACACTTCCCAGTTTGACAGGCGATGCGCCGCGCCATGGCTGGCCAGCACATTCGTCCCTGACAGGGTCCCATGCCCAGACGCGTCATGACCTTCAAGCTCCGCTGATTCGTGCCGCCAAAATGCGCAGCCGCTTCGACTTCTTCCAGTGTCAACTCTTCACAACGACAAACGATCGTTTCCTTCGTCGCAAGGTCGTCGAGTCCTGCACGAACGTGATAAATCTGGTCCAATGCGCTGCGAAAGCGACGGAGAGTCGCCAACCGTGCACGCACCCGCTGTTCAGTGCGGATCAGGTCCGACGTCTTGAATTGATCCAACTCGGCGAGAATACGGAGCCCTACCAGTGTTCCTTCTGCTTCGGCCACGACTGCTCCGGCAACGCCGGCCCCGTCACCGGCAACCCACACCCCGTCGATACTGGTCTGCAGGCTAGTGTCCACTTCGGGAATCCATCCTCCCAATTCGTCGGCATATTGCATCCTGCACCCGGACAAGCTTGCCAGTTCACTCCTGGGGACAAAACCGTAACCCACGCACAGCGTATCGACCTCCACCGTTCGGCGACACACAGATACAGGGCGCCACTGCTGATCACAGGGTGCAATTTCCACCTCTCGAACCAATCCATCTCCTCGGGCCTTCGTCACCACGTGCCCCCAAAGCAATGGCACCCCGTTCTGCTTCAGCGCCCGTATGTACTGCCATCCCTGCCGGAGCATAGCGGGACAAGCCAGCAAGCCTCCAACCTGACTCAGCATGTCGCGTCGACGCACAGCCTCCACCACGCCAACCACTTCAACACCTGCCGCCTGAAGTTGCCCGGCCACGACCAGTAGAAATGGTCCGCTACCAGCTACTAGCACGCGCTTTCCGGGAAGTACTCCCATCGATTTGACCATCGACTGTGCCCCACCGGGCGTCATAACCCCGGAAAGTGTCCAACCCGGAAACGGGCAGACATATTCATAGGCCCCCGTTGCGAGCACCAAGTGAGCCGCATGGATCATCTGCCAACCATCGGAACATTTGACGGCTACCTGCTTGTCTCCAAAGATGCCCCACACCATCGTATCGGTTAAGAGTTCAATTTTGTCCTGCACATCACCCATTCGACGTCGCAACTGCCGGCCCCGCTGGGCGTCATCAGAGGAAGGTCCGATTGCACCGGTGCCACTGGTCGTAACGCTTTGACGAAAGATTTGGCCTCCCACCGCCGGATTTTCATCAATGAGGGTGGGCCGCAAACCTCTCTCTGCCAGCGTCAGGGCCGCCGATAGACCGGCGGGGCCTGCCCCCACGATCACGACGTCTCGACGGATCATGCGTCTCTCTCCCACACACCATTACCACGTTGGCTGCGGACCGACATCCCTTCGGTGACCCGGGTGCAGCAGGCTCGTGAACCAGGGCATCCGTCGATCTCGACGAGGCAGTCAAAACAAACCCCCATATTGCAGAACAGTGCCCGGGGCTCGCCACGGCTCGCTGTCCAGTGCAAAACCCTCTGGTCAGCTGCTGCCAGAGCAACGGCGACTGAGTCACCCTGGAAGGCTTCCACCTCATGCCCGTTGTACGTGAATCGGATGAGTTGGCGACCCTTCGTCGTGGCGGGCAACCGCCGGTTTTCTGTGTCTATCGAAGGACCGGACGTCGTGTCGCCAGACTCGGGAACAGGCTGTGGCGTTGTGGGCGGGTATTTCATTTCCACCTGCAATCCAGGGAGGACGATGCAATCGCGGCGTGCTGAAAAAACCTCTCAAAAGGCCGCTCACCGATATGAACAAACACAATCAAGCACGACCGCAGCGATCGACTGAAGGCAATGTGAGCTGCACAATTCACCCACGGAACCGTCGACACTACACTACTCTTTATATTCTACTTGCTTACCAAACAAATCCGAACAAAAACGTCGGGTTTGGAGAGGCGACAGCGGGCACCCGGACCGCATGGAACCTACGACCGCTGCCATCCGACTAAAGCCTACCTTGCGTTCAAGACGATTCAAGGAAACGGCCACCCGAGTCCGCAGCGGCCGCCTGGCTGAGTGGCACCTTTGCCCTCCGCGGCAGAGAAACGAACAAGCAAGTACTGCTCGTACCCCCTGGTCGTTTTAAACGGTCCCAACGTGCATAAACCGTCAACGACGGCCTCACGTCCGACGCAGGAACCGTGTGCTGGCGGCCCCTCCAACCAGTCTGGTTCAGAAGTTTCGCTGAGAACCACATCCCCAACTCAACAAACGCAGCACGGCAAACAACTTTTTGTGTGCCTTGTAGAGGTGGGACACGTTGTGCGGTCCATGCAGGTCGTTGACGAGACGCAAAAAACGTGTTAAAATAGGGTACGTGGGTGCAACGTAACGCACAGACGGTAAACCTGGATTCAAACTGTTCCGTAGCAGTCAAATTTTCCGACCGCTTGTTGTTCAAATCCTCTGCAATATCTCCCTCGCATCGTTCATCCCCCCACTAAAGTTTTGGCTCTCTCCTGGTCCGAACCCTCTGCGAATCAGAACTGTTTTTCAGTTAGGTAGACCCATGTGCTTCAGTACCGCGAGACTTCGGAAAGTCCGATCTGCCAATGCAACAGTCAAGGTTCTTGGATCGTTGATGCTGTGCGGGTTGATCGTGTTCATTGTCAGTCAAAACTTCAAGTCTGCGACGGACTCTGCTCCCGACGATCAGCGACTGGCCGAGGCCGGCACCGAGGGCCTTGTCGATCCGTCTGAAATCACTTTGAAAGTCGGCTCGGGTGCGGCGTCGATCGTGAATTCCATTATCACGTTAGAATCAGCCCGAGACGCCAAGTGCCATTCGACAGCATGTCGCTTGGAAGACTACCTTTACGGTACGCCTCTGGACAAGGAGGCTCGTAACGTCAGGTGGGAATTTCAGAGAGAACTCGCCCGTTCGATCTGGACACAAGCATCACAGGAAGCTGCCCGCCAGGGACGAAAGGAACTAACGAAAGGCCAATTGCAGCCGATCATTGCGGAATTTTTGCAGACGAGTCACTCGGAAAACGGGCAGATCTCCGTGACACTCGGCAGCGGGGAACCGATCACAATCTCGCAAGTGCGGTTTGATCAGTTTGCGTCGATTGCCTACTCACTGCGGGCCATTCAGACTGTCCAGTTGGATGCATCAACAGGAAACGGTCCCGATCTTATCACGCTGTCTGGTGACGGGCTGGAATCGCTCAAGAAAACTATCGACACGGTAACGATCTGTGCTCTGTTGGTTGCCGACAAACGGGCTCGCCAAGCCAACGAACGGAAGGTGAGTCTTGCGAACATGCGCGAGGCATGGCGAAGCCTTATCGGGGAAAGTGTGATTCAACCTGTTGTGGAAAGTGAAACTCGACAGTCGCTCTCCAAGGCTGAAGTACGTCGTAAAGCGATGGCCCTGCTCAAGGTGACGATTGAGGGCAAGTTAGCAGCTTACCGCGCTTACAACGACGTGTCGGAGGGCATGGCAACGACCTTGATGCGAAAAAATACAGAGCGGTTTTATGCCAAGTACCCCCCACCCAATCCTACGCACCAGCGTCAGGCACTGAACAACTATCGAGATACACTCAAACGCGTCATGAACGATTTCTCGCTCGACCTGCTCTCGAAAGCCGATCAACACGCCCAACAAGCCGGGCATCGGTTTGTACGAGCCGAGGACGCGGAATGGGCCGTCAATCAGTTGATGGCGCCTGAAGTCGACGATATCGAAGACGTTCACTTTTTCACCAACCTGACCTACGAAGGTGAAAATATCATGCTGGAATCCTATGACTGCGATTCCTATCGCGATTTCGGCATGCATTGGATGATTCTCGACAAGACCCTTGACAAACTTCCCACCACGGCCTTGCTCCCCGATTCGTTCGCTGTCGAAATCGTTGTGGAGGCAATTTCGCAATATGGTGTCTTGTTACTGCGCGTGGCAGGCCAGCACGCTCACGAAAAATTGGCGGCAAAGTTTTTGCAGCCGATCGACGTGCTTCAAGCCCGGGGAAGAATCCGCGACCTGTCCAAACGCCACCGTGAAGCCCCGCTCCTAGAGTCCACCGCTGCAGGGATTGTGTCATCTTCCCTGTTGCCGGACGCCACGGAACACAAGAAGACATATTTCACGGATGAAACTTCAGAGTCTGGCATCGATTACAAGCATCGCTCTTCTTATTGGTTGAGCAATTTTCGGCGTCAGCATCCCGATAGTCCGCCCACTTTTTCCGGCGGAGGGATTGCTGCTGAAGACGTCAACGCTGACGGCTATATGGATCTGCTACTGGTCGGGGGCACTGGAAACAGACTCTTTCTTGGAACTGGCCAGGGAAAATTTCAGGACGTCACCCAAACCGCGGGCATCACGTTTCTCCGCCCGGATGGAAAACATGCAGAAGCCCGAAAACCGATACTGGCGGATTTCGATAATGACGGACGAACAGACATCCTCATCACCTGTGCCGCAGATGACCATCTCATCTATCGCAATTTGGATGGTCTTCATTTTCAGGATGTGAGTGAAACGGCCCAATTGGGTGGTGCGGGATTGATCGGCGGGCCGGCAACCGTCTTCGATTATGACAACGATGGTCTGCTGGACATCTACATCTGTTATTTCGGTGATTACATCGCCGGAAAGGGTCCGCTCAATGGCCACGACAGCAATAATGCCCTACCCAACAAACTGTTCCACAACGAGGGAAATTTTCGTTTCCGGGATGTCTCCTCAGGCAGTGGCGCCGATAACCAAGGCTGGTCCCAGGCAGTTTCACATACCGACTTCGATCGAGATGGCAAACAGGATATTGTCATCGCCAACGATTTTGGTAGTAACGCCATGCTGCGGAATTTAGGAGACGGAAAATTTCAAAACGTCTCCAAAGAACTGGGCGTCACCAAGTTCTACCACTCCATGAACGTGGGCATCTCTGATTTGAACGATGACGGCTATCCCGATGTGTACTTTTCTAACATCACAACGTACGTCAAGGGCAACAAGTACGTGATGCCCAACGAAACCACAAAAATGAAATTCGACAATCGCGCCATGGCGGCGATGCTTTGGAAGGAAGCCAACATGCTCTATCTCTCGCAACTTGGCGAAGACGGGCTACAAAGTTATCAACCCTCGGATGCCGTCGAACGAGGACCCACCCACACAGGTTGGGCCTGGGATGCAGAATTCCTTGATTTCGACAACGATGGTGACGACGACCTTTACTGTGTTAATGGCAACAACGATTACAATATTTTCGGGCACATTGTGCCGGGCAGTGAACTGCTTGATGTCGACTCGGGTAACGTCGTGGGAGAAAAAGGACGCTACTACTTCTTCAATCACTCTCACCAATCCAATGTCTTCTTTGTTAATGAATCCGGCCAGCTGAAAAATCGGTCACTGGCCAGCGGTGCTGATTTCGTTGCCAATTCACGCAGTACCGCCTACATTGACATGGATCACGATGGCGATCTGGATATCGTGGTCAATAACTTTCACGCGCCAGCCACCGTACTGAAAAACAATAGCCAGGAACTGAACAACAATTGGGTGAAAATTCGCCTGGTCGGAGATCCAAAAAAGAACACGAATCGAGATGCGATTGGAGCAAGGCTTATAGCTTCTCGACCCGGGGTAAAACAACGTGTCATGCGAGAAATCCAAGGTGGCGCGGGTTATCTCTCGATGGATCCCAAACAACAGCACATCGGACTGGGCAAAGCGACTGCTGTCGACATCGAGATCATCTGGCCCAACGGCGATCGGCAGGAAGTCACCAACTTGCCCTGCAATCAGGTTCACACGATCGAGCAAACCAGTTCTTTTCTGACCGGTGATGCGCCGTCAAGCAACCAGGTTGTCCGCGGAAGGGCGAACTGAGGCGTCTGATTTCTGGTCGCAAAGCAAGTGCCACGGCCCCTTTCCTATGGACAGGATCAGGGAGGGCAATTCGGCGGCAGTAAGCTCACCCCACTTGCGTCACATTGAATGCGATGATCGTCTTGGATTCGGGGTCCTCTCCTCTCGTGACCGGGGCTTCATGCTCCAGGTAACCAGGGAAGTGGACTATGTCTCCCTCTCGGACATCCGGTTGCAGTCTGGGAGGTGAATCCGACTCAAGGCAGCCTCGCAACTCAACCCAGTGTCGTGACGGGTGATAGAAAACCGTCGCGTTGGCCGGATCGGACAATTTCAAATAATAGGCGTTGGCCCAAGTACAGGCTCCGTGGGTGTGAAGGTGATGCATATTTCCAGGATCATATGACTGAAACCACGCTCGCTGCAGTTCCCATTTGGGTGTCTTCAGTTCTGCATAGACTTCAGATAAATGCGAACGGGCCGCATCAAAAAAAGTCCTTCTCCATCGCTGGTTCAACTTTCCTTGGTCGTAGCTGCAGCGGGCAATATTCAATCCATTTTCCGTCCAGGCTGGCGCGTCCAATTCGTCGATTATCTCCAGCAATCCGTCCCTGATTTCCTCGTGATTCGGCAGGTGGGAAATGTAAACCGGGATTTCAAAGCCTTCTTTTCTGAGTTCCATCAAAAATCCCTCCGTCCAGGGATATAGACGTCGCTGCTGAAAACGTTGACATCTACTCGTAATTAATCAACACCGATCATGGGAAAGAGTTGAGCCACTTACCCAGCCGATAGAAATTTCACGCTCAGAACCTCTGTTGGAAGTCTAGTTGGCAACCTGTTACCTGTCAAGATTTGGCAACTCTCACCTGCAAATGTGGATCAACTTGCAAACAACCCTACCAACCTCAGAACAGCCTTAATTCACATTATCCGATTCTTCCAGAACTTTATTCAGCGTTTCAGACACCATCTTTTCAAACGTTTGACGACAAATCTCGTTGCCACGCTGGTTGAAATGGCAATGGTCGGAAAAAAGCGTCGCACCAGTCCAGCCATAGGGTTCCTGTGCGATGATGTCGCGTTCTACATCGGCAAGCGGAACCTTGTACTGTTTTGACAGTTGACGAATGATTTCGTTTTCCAAGTCAGAACTCTGGTGGCGACCGATTGTTTCACGCAAAATTCTCCGCGCCAGCCTCAATCCGTCCTCAAACTCGTGCGCCTCGTAGAGTTGGACAACTTCACGAAACCGTTCTCTCGACTTCCGGGGCAAATAGGGTTTGACCAGGTTCGATGGAACCGAAGCAATGATAACCGCTACCTTACGGTGCTGACAAA
>PBTE01000219.1 GCA_002726515.1 Planctomycetaceae bacterium
CGACGATCGGTGGGGTACCGCTCGAGGTACCGGTACGGTCCCTCTGCTCTTGTTACTCCAACCGGCGCCCCCTGCTACGTCGTTTGACATTCGATCTTATCGGTCTGCCGCCCACACCCAAGGAAACCGCCGACTATCTTCACGACCCATCACCCGCTGCAAATTCCAGGCTACTGGACCGCCTGCTGGCATCACCGCACTACGGCGAGCGCTGGGGCCGTCATTGGTTGGACGTCGCGCGGTACGCCGACACCAAGGGATACGCTTTCGCTGAGCACGTACGTTTTGCCTATTCTTATGTCTACCGGGACTACGTGATTGGTTCATTCAACCAAGACCTGCCCTACAACCGTTTTATTCTCGAACAACTGGCCGCTGATCAACTGTCACCTGGCACCGATAAAAGCCATCTCGCCGCCTTGGGATTCTTGACACTGGGACGGCGGTTTGATGGCGATTTGTACGACATTGTCGACGACCGTATCGATGTGACATGCCGTGGTTTCATGGCCCTCACCGTGACATGCGCTCGCTGCCACGATCACAAGTCCGATCCGATTCCGACCGAAGATTACTATTCCCTGTATGGCATCTTTTCCAGCTCCTATCAGCCCGAGATCTTGCCGCTGGTGCAAGAACCGGTTCAGAGTGCGGCGCTTGAAGAGTTCCAGACAGGATTCAAGAAGCACAGAGAAGCTTATTTTGACTACCTCCGTGAAAAGCGGGCGGACTTCATGGATCAGCTGCGAAAGGGAGTCGGCGAGTACCTGGCCGAAGTCAGCGATACCGAGGAAGAACCCGAGGCACACATCTACCTTTCCTACTCTCCGGGAGAACTGCGGCCTGCGATTGTCTACCGCTGGTACATCTACCTGAAACAGACCGCGGCAAACGGGCACCCCGTGTTTACAGCATGGCACCGCCTGCGCGAGCTGGAGGCGGAACACTTCGCGAGCCAGGTTCCAGCCCTACTTACCGAATTGGCCCAGCAACCTGCCACGGAAGTGAATCCCGTGATCCTTGCCGCGCTGGTCAAGAATCCGCCATCCTCCATGCAAGATGTTGCGGAACGTTACGGCCTGGTCTTTCTTAAACAGTACGAACTCCACAAGCAACGCAAAACATCTCCGCCACAAGGTGGCCCGGCTGTTGCCCAACCTTCTCCGGCTGAGCAGGAGATCCTGGCGGTGATGCTGGATGAACAGAGTCCCACGTTTTTTCCACCGGAAGAAACTCCTTTCTTGATCGACCGCCGGTACATGAATGAAAACTGGAAACGACGGCAGGATCTTCAGAATTTCCAGGTGGAATCTCCCGGGGCACCGCCACGGGCACCCGTTCTGGCAGAGGCTGAGAAACCATTCGAACCGCGCGTCTTCACGCGTGGCGACCCGAATGTGCCCGGGCAGAAAGTGCCACGACAATGGCTGGGCCTGCTGGCTGGCGAAACACGAGAACCGTTTCAGCAAGGAAGTGCGCGCCTGGAACTTGCCCGCGCAATCGCCAGCGATCAGAATCCACTGACCGCCCGCGTCCTGGTGAATCGCGTCTGGTTACATCACTTTGGCAAGGCCCTGGTGCGCGGAGCAGACGATTTTGGCGCCCGCAGCGACCCTCCCACTCACCCGCAACTGCTCGATCATCTTGCGGGAAGATTCATAGCGGAAGGCTGGTCCATCAAACGTCTGCATCGGCAAATGGTCCTCACAAGCACTTACCAGCAATCGAGTGTATTGGATGTCCAGCGTCAACAGCAGGATCCGGACAACCGGCTGGTCTGGCGAATGAACCCCAAGCGACTGGAGTGGGAAGTGATTCGCGATGCACTGCTGTTTGTGGGTGCCGGAATTGCCGACCAGATCGGGGGACGTCCTGTCCAGTTGTTAGAGCAACCCTTTTCAAGGCGCCGCACCGTCTACGGTTTTATCGACCGTCAAAAGCTTCCGGCCGTCTACAGAATGTTCGATCTGGCAAGTCCGGACCAGACCACCGCCCAACGGCACAAAACCCTTGTTCCGCAACAAGCCCTGTTCCTGATGAATTCTGACTTCGTCCTCGAGCAGGCGCGGGCGCTAGCAAACCGCTCGGAAGTTGTGCGTCAAATCAATACCAAAGACAAAGTCAGAAAACTTTACGAGCTTGTCTTCTCGCGCCCACCAAACGCAGTCGAGCTAGCGGCAGCGGTCGGATCTCTGGGGACACACTCGGGTGACAAAGTGGCCCCACTGGACTACCTGGCCCAAGTGTTGTTAATGACCAACGAATTCATTTACGTGGAGTGAAAAACTCGAAGGACACCGACCCATGGCCCCCCGGAATAATGCAACCACTTCTGCGAGTCCATTACCGGACGATCGTGTCGCCTGCCGGGCTGCCCATGCTCGATCAACTGCAGGCCCCTTATTCACCCGCCGTGAACTGCTCTCTCGCAGCGGAATGGGTTTTGCCTCACTTGGCCTGGCTACCTTGATGGCTCCCACTGTGCCGGCGGCTGCAGCCAGTTCCGGCAATCCGTTTGCCACCCGGCCGCCCCATTTTCCAGGCAAAGCCAAACACGTCATTCACCTGTTCATGAATGGTGGCCCCTCGCAAGTCGACACGTTCGATCCCAAACCGGCACTCCAGAAATATCACGGTCAAATGCTGCCGACTGAAAACCTGCAGACCGAAAGTATGACAGCCGGAGCACTAGGCTCACCCTTCAAATTCCGCAAGCACGGTCAAAGCGGAATTGAAGTGAGCGAGTTGTTCCCGCGCATCGCTGAATCCATCGATGACATCTGTGTGATCCGGTCGATGGTCACCGAGTTGCCCAACCATGAACCTTCGCTGATGATGATGAATTGTGGCGAGTCACGACTCGTTCGCCCCAGTATGGGATCGTGGCTGACATATGGCCTGGGAAGTGAAAATGAAAACCTGCCCGGTTTCCTGGCAATGTGCCCTGGCGGCTACCCGATCAAAAGTGTCCAGAACTGGCAGTCGGCCTTTCTACCGGGAGTCTATCAGGGAACCTACATTGACACAAAACAGACCGATATCAATAAGCTTATCGAGTACATCAACACGCAACATGTTTCTCGGCAAGATCAACGCCGTCAACTCGATCTGCTTGAGCTGTTGAACCAGAATCACCTGGAAAGGAGGAACCGCGAGGCGGAACTGGAGGCACGCATCCAGACTTTCGAGCTGGCTTATAACATGCAGCTTGCCGCCGCGGACGCCTTCGACATCAATCAGGAACCGCAATCTATCCTCGACATGTATGGCGAAGGCGCGCAGGCACGACAGATCCTGATGGCCCGGCGACTGGTAGAACGCGGCGTTCGCTTCGTTCAAGTCTGGCATGGCCCCAGCCAACCCTGGGACAATCACCAAGACCTCGAGGGCAATCACCGCCAATTGGCAAGAGAAAGCGATCAGGCCATTGGGGCCCTGCTTCGAGATCTCAAGAATCGTGGCCTGTTGGATGAAACCCTGATTATCTGGGGTGGTGAGTTCGGACGCACCCCGACCGTGCAGATTCCGGCCACGGAAAACCAAACCCCCACGGGCCGGGATCATAACCCCTACGGCTTCTCGGTTTGGCTAGCCGGTGGTGGCGTCCAGGGAGGCCAGATCTACGGGGCCACCGACGAATTCGGCTTTCGGGCGGTCGAAAAACCGATGCAAGTACATGATCTGCATGCCACGATCCTCCACCTGATGGGATTCGACCATACACAACTGACTTATCGTTATGCCGGCCGCGACTTCCGGCTCACGAACATCTTTGGCCAAGTCATCCATGACCTGTTAGCGTAGAACGAAGTGCCCCCAAAATCGTGTGGCCTTCCGGGGCAAGATCTTTTTTGAACCGGTCGGATAACCGGATCGTGGGGATGCACGTCACTTCTATTCGCGTTCAACCATGCGGCAACAACGTACGTACGTCACCGATTCTTCAGTAACATAAAAGGCCACGACGATCGTACCATCAGAGAGTTGGGCACTTGCGGGTGCGCCAAACGTGAAGTGATGATAAGAGTCAAGCACATTTTCGACGACATCCTGCCTGGATGCCGCCGTCGGAGCACTACGAATTCGAGCAGGATCGACTCCCCAAATCTCGACGTGCTGCGCCTCGTCAAAGGTTGTGCCATCGTCCGCTGACAACAGTGCCCGAATTCCCAGCGGAGATCGACGATGATTAGTCACAGCCAGCACTCGACCACTTTGCAGAGCGCAAATGTCCGTCCGCTGCCCCCAGAAACCGGCATCGTAGGGTTCTGACCAAGTTCGCCCACCATCGGATGACAAGGCCATGTGCACATTGATCCCTTGATCCAATTTCATGTCGTGCGTCCAGTAGGCTACCAGCCACCTTCCATCCGCCAACTGAGTGATGCACGGGTCAAAATGATGGGGATTGACCGACTGATGCAACGCACGCACCTCGTCCCACGTTCGTCCACCATCCTGTGATTCGGAGACCAGTGTGACCCAGTGATCTTTTCCGATGCGGACTCCATCACCACCCGTCTCCCCCGTACCGATCAACGTTCCATCCGACAACGACGATACTTCTCCAACCGTCGCCGTCCCGTTGAAAGGCTTAAATTCGATCTGTTCGGCGGGCGCCCAATGATCGCCTTGATCTTGCGACCGAAAAACATAACTGCGTGGTTGGTCTCCCAAGTGGGGACGGGCTTTTAGCCAGGCCAGCAGATCGCCCTCCGGTGTGCTGACCAACCCGCCGGGACTCAACACGTTCCCCTCTTCGCCTGCCGGAATCTCCAACGTCGGCAGCAACGACCAGGTACGACCTCCGTCGCGTGAACGATGAATCTTCGGCTCCCCATCCACGCTCTCGCGGGCCGTACCGTGCCGGCACATACACAAAAGCGTGTCGTCCGGCAATGCCACCAGAGATGGGAAGGCTACGTACTCACTGATCCGCTGGGGATGCTCGTTCCGGTAAACCGTATGATGTTCCGACAGTTGTAAGGTTGCCATGGCAATTCCTGTGAAGTGGCAAGGACTGGGAAAGCCGGAAGTACTCCTTCCGCAACGGCGCGTCCGCCCAGGCCCCTGTTATACAATCGACCGTTGCCACACAACAGGCACATACAAGGAGTGCTTTTCAAAACGGTCTCCACTGGACTGCGGGTCGAACCTGAAACTTGGCGATGGTCCGTTCACCGCGATCCTGCAAGGGCATTTTCCGACCGTTTCGATGGTTGCGACAAATTCGCAGAAACACAAAAATCAATGACTGTTCAGTGAATACCCCCGGAGCAAGCAGAGCATGAAAATCAGCCAACGCGGGACCGTAAATTGCGGCGATCCCGGCACACCACGTGCCGTGTCCACTTTTCCCACTGTGACCTGTCTCGCCGACAATTCTCTATTGGCGAGCTACCGAGTCGGTTCGTCGAAAGATTCCGAGGATGAAACCATCGAGCTTCGCCACTCTACCGATGGTGGACGAACATGGAACGAGCCGACCACACCCTTTGAGACAACGGTCGACAACAGACGCGGATCGTTGAAAGTACTCTATCCCACGGCCCTGGACGGGGAGCATCTGATGGCGGCCGCGCTGTGGGTCGACCGGCAAACCTATCCCGGTAAGCCCCTTTTTAATGACCAGACCGAAGGCTGCCTGCCCTTGTCCATTTTGCTCACCGATTCATTCGACTGTGGCAGAACCTGGACTCCATGGCGCGTGCTGCCGGTGCCTGACTCGATCGGCCCCCCCAGCTTGACGAGTCCAATCCTGAGACTTCCCAGTGGAAAGCTGGCCGCCAGTATCGAGACCAACAAAAACTATGGAGACACCTCGGCCTGGTTCCAACACGTGGCCTACACCTACTCGGAAGATCAGGGGCGGACCTGGAATCCGCCCGTGACAGTCTGCCAGGACCCGACGGGTCGCATTTTCAACTGGGACCAGAGAGCCGGTGTTTGTCCGGACGGACGACTGGTCACGTTCACGTGGACTTACGACCGGGAAACAAGATGCTATCTCAACGTGCAGCGACGTCTCAGCCCCGACGAAGGAAACAGCTGGTCCGCTCCCGAAGATCTTGGCTTTACCGATCAGCCGTCACATCCTGCCATTTTGCCTGACGGACGAATCGTCGTGGCCTGGGTCGACCGCTTCCAGTCGCGATCGATTCGCGCCCGGCTGGCAGAAACCAATGATGCTCCGTTTCTTCCCGCCACCGAAGTCGTGCTCTACGAACTGCAGGACCTCATCCCAGAATCTGCAATCGGGCAGGGGAGTACGGGTGATGTCCTGGCCGAAATGGGCATTTGGAATTTTGGCCTGCCGTACGCGGAACCGCTTCCTGACGGTGGTGTGATGGTTGTTTACTATGCGGGCACTGCAGAACAGATGGCAATCGAGTGGGTCCGGTTATCGTTATGAGCCGTTGAAAAGACTTGCCCGGCAGTCAACAGCATCCTGTCACGCGACAAGGTTCAGGCCGTATAAATTTCGTGGATCATGAGCAAGTCGCACCAGCTCAATTGACATATCCGAGACCCCGCAGCTTGCGGATCACTTCGGGGTCCACCACGACTCCGCCACTAGCTACAGGTTGGCTCACCATCTCGTGCAGTGACCCGAGCCGATACTCTAGATCCTCCGACACGCGCTGGACGGCAGCCCTGTCGACCGAGTCTGATGCATCCGGAGCATGCCCTGCCGCAGACCCCGGAGGGGACGAAGCCGAACGTTCCAGAAGGTTGTGCTGCTCCAGAGGATCGCTCGTCAAGTCGTAGAGTTCCGACGGCATCGCATCAAACGACATAAGATGCCAACGATCGTGGACCAGGGAAAGTCCCTCGCCGGCAAAGAAAGGCCGTCCGGCTTTCTGAAATCCCTGCCGCTGCGAAAAGCAGGGCGACGCCTGGACAGGATCCCCGCGCAAGCGGGGAGCAAGCGACAGACCGTAGCTACCTGCCGGCTTCGGAATCCCGAGGAGTTCGAGCAAGGTTGGCATGAGATCAACCAGGCTGACAGGCTCCCAGTGGTCCCGCGAAGAATCGGCTCCTGGCAACGCTAGAATCAACGGCACATGAAGCTGGTGGAGGTAGGCGAATTCACTGTGGTCGAAGGCATAGCCGAAACGATCTAGAAGTTCTCCCAACGTCTCGCCGTGGTCGGAGACGAGGGCCACGAGGGTTCGCTCGGCGAGGCCCGATCTTTCCAAAAACCCGAGGAGCCTGCCCACTTCGCTGTCAGCGTAGGAGATTTCGGCATCGTAGGCCGCTGTCGCTTCGCTCACCAACTGGGGCGTCATCGCATCAAGATCGACGATAAACGCATCGTCCGGGGGCATGGGGCGCTGAGGAGCGCGAAAAGCCTGCCGGAACTGGGAGGGAGCATGGTACACGGAATGGGGATCGAAAAGATGAACGAAGGCAAAATGGGGCGCATTCTTGTGAACATCCATCCAGCTGATCGCCTGCTGCACGGTGGGTCCCGCGATCCGGGTGTGGGCGTCGTAAACGTCAAAACCTTTTTGAATCTGGGTATGAGTGAACAGGGGATTCGCGCTGACAAATCCTCCGGTCGCATAGCCGGCATTCTTCAACACCTCGGCCAGGGTGACCGCCTCCTGTGGCACCTTTTGAAAATTGTCCGTCACACCAAGCTGTGCCGGATGCATCCCCGTGAGCATCGAGGTGTGGCTGGGCAACGTCATGGGACACGTTGAATAGGCGCGCCGGAAGACGTGGCCGCGGCGGGCCAATCGATCGATAGCAGGGCTCGTGGGACGCTCGTAGCCGTAAACCGACAGGTGGTCCGCGCGCAGCGTGTCAATGGAGATCAACAGCAGGTTCCAGCGCGGCGCTCTAGGCCAGCTCCACCAGGCGGAAACACCCCCAGCCAGCGAGGCCAATGCGGACAGGGTCAGAACCGTACGTCTACGCATAACAGTTACTCAAAAACGTACAACGCGATCTTCGAGCCACTCACCCATTGTAGCACACTTCCCTGTTGACCGGACAACGAGCCTGGATCCCCAGATGCCACTATCGACCAGTTTGTCGACACCAAGACTTTTCAATGACTGGCACCACCTAACGATCTGGCTGTAGAGAAATTTCCTTAACATGTCACTTCAAGTGCTCGTGCCACTCTGGGTCAGGGCAGGGGATAGACCGGTCGAAAGCCGATCGAATTGACGCGCACATCCGGTCCGACTCGAAACCGGTTGGCCGCATAAAGAATCTGGTCCTCGAGGTTCCAGCCACCTCCGCGGTAGACGCGCAGGGTGCCGCTCGTGGGTGCAGCCGTCTGTCCTCGGGCGTAGCGTTCGTAGACCCTGCCATTGTATCGATCAACACACCACTCCCAGACGTTGCCTGCCATGTCGAAAGCACCATAGGGTGAAACATCTTCGCCGGTCTGTCCCACTGGCGCTGTCGACTTGTCTGGATGGTTCGGATTGCCGGCCCAAATGCAATGCGACCCGGGTGCTTCTGCTCCCCAAGGTTGTAACCGTCCGTCCGTGCCACGGGCAGCCTTTTCCCACTGTGCCTCTGTTGGAAGTGACAGGCCGGACCAGCGACAAAACGCGTCGGCGTCATACCAGGAAACAGAGACAACCGGATGGTCATCCCGGACCCCCCACGGTGGCGATTCCGGCTCGTTTCGCCCTGTCTGGCGGCAGAACTGCAGGTATTGCTGCCAGGTCACCTCGTGGCGACCGATAAAATAAGCACTCGGCAGCGAATGGACGTGGCAGGGGTTCTCATCCACATCGTCAATTTTCTTCAGCTGTAAACTTCCCATGATGAAATCGCCCGCCGGGACGTAAACCATCTCGATCTCCAGCCCCTTTCCGGTATTCCATACGTAGATGTCCGGCTCCCTGCCCCGGCGCATCCCTGCGGGCAGTTCGGCTGGTGACGCGACCAGGACCGGATGGTTCTGCAGCCGCTTGAGACCTGCTTGCTGCTCCATCCTGATCTCCAATTGGAGACCGAGTGCAGAGATACTCTGAAACAGCTTGGAATTCCTGAAGTTCGAATTTTCGGTTGCCAGTGCCCGCTCGACGTATTCCTTGGAGCGGGGATAGTCCTGCTGATGGAAAGTGGCACGGGCAGCGTCCTGAAGCAGATTCGGGAGCGGTCCCAGGATTCCGATGACCTCATCGTACAGCAGCAATGCCTGTGGGTAATCGTTTTTCTCGCTCAGTGCTCGGGCTTGCGCCCACTTCCGTGCCTGCTCAGACCTCTCCAGTTGTGCCTGCTCGACCTCCGGCTGAGCAACAGCGGGGCCGCAGGCCAGCGTAGTCAGCACCACGGCGATCAGCGCTTCCAGGTAAGGACGGTCCACCGACTCTCCCTTTTCCACATGTGAGTGACAGCTCGTCTCAATTCACGACAGGCGTTTACACAGACTCTTTGCTGGAAAATCCGGTCCCGGTTCGATGACGTCACCGTTCCTGGTAACCGTCTGACAACTTTGCCAACCGTGCCTATCAATCACCGTGACAAATACCTGACCAGCCAGACAAGACCGGTCGCGACAACACTCAACAGGACACAACTGGTCAGCGGAAAAAAGAGCCGGACGTGATCGCCTTCGATCCTGAGATCACCCGGTAGTTTACCAAGCCAGGGGATGGAGGGTACCCACAGCCACAACAACCCAATGGTCGTGATCAGAGCGCCGATGATTACAAGTGTCCAACCTGGATGCAGCATCTGGCTCACCACTGCCACGGAGTCTTCATCCGTACCTTCTGTTAGTGTATTTTCTTGCGCAAGGGGAAGAGATTGGTTGCCGGTTTACCAGGCGCTTTTTGTTCGTGGAAGAAACCGGTAAGTTCTGCTCCTCGCACTTCAATTATACAATGGTCACAGCGGGTTCAGTAGAGCGGGACGACTCTGGACATTGCCAGGAATGTCAAAACATGAATTCAAATGCGTTCTACTCACCACTGGGAAGCACGCAACTGGCGTTTGTGACCTCGGCTGCTGGTATCCGGTTAACGGCAGGTCGCATGCCCGCCAAACTGACAGAAAAAACGAGACCCGACCCGACCTCCTTCATGTTCGAACGGATGGTTTGTCGAAGAATACCAAAGCGAATCCATGGCCTTGTAGAGACCCATTACGTGAAACAACTGACCCGAGACGGCCACAACCATCTTCCTTTACTTTGTGCCGGTTTGTTGCGGCTTATCCGGTGGCAGCACGGTGCAGAGCTGAACGTCATTTGGACTTCCTGTTTTCCAGTGCGGAAATGGTCGCTAGAAATGTCCGGCTGAAATCGCAATTTGTCACAAGTCTCTGGCAATTAGGGGTTTTTGCTGCAACTCACTGTTCAGAAAACGACGTGCGGCTACAAATGGTCTGCATTTCGATCGAACTAGGATTATAATCTTTTCAGAATCCACTAAGCTAAAGTGTGACGTCGTTCCACACACTGACAGGTATGGCCGTGATCGATCTAGGAAGCTTTCGTGCTCAAACGTGTGACGGGCTCCCCCGCCGATCATTCCTTCGTTTGGCGCCGTCCATTCCGCTTGCGTTGGGCCTTGGATCACCTCTGTTGGCAGCCCAAACGATGCGGGCAAAATCGGTCGTGTTCGTCTTCATGTGGGGTGGACCCAGCCACCTCGACACGTTTGATCCCAAACCGGACGCTCCCATGGAGTACCGGGGACCGCTCGCCACCATCGGGACACGGACTCCGGGCGTGGCGTTTTCGGAACTGGTCCCGATGTTGGCTCAGCGCAGCAACCTTTTTACCCTGATTCGCTCCCATCAGGAACCCGCACCGGGTCACCCGGACGCGGGAACCGTCGCCTTGACCGGGTTCGAGGAACGCCCGTTACCGGTCAAGCCTAACTTCGGCTCAATTGTCGCGGCTCACAGGGGCCAGCACGGACAATTGCCGCCTTTTTTATCATTGACCAGCGGCGCGCTCGCTGATAGTTTGCGGATTGTCGAAGGCTATGGTGCGGGGACACTTCCCAAGGCAAACGATCCGTTCCTTGTCGGCTGTTCGGACCGCGGTGAAGTGGACCTGCCAAACTTACGTCTGCTTGAAGGTCTTTCACCAGGTCTCATCAATGATCGCCGAACCTTGCTCAACCGACTGGAAGCCGATTTGCGACGGTTCGATACCGCAGGAAGTGCCAGCTGGAATGATACCTATGACACTGCATACCGGCTATTGACAAAACCAGAGGCACGCCAGGCATTCGACGTGACTCGCGAATCTCCTGAGACCCGCCAGCGATATGGGCAAACCACATTCGGGCAAAATGCCCTGTTGGCCCGCAGGCTTGTGGAAGCCGAAGTTCCCTACATTCAACTGAACTACAGTCGTCATCCCGAAGCCATTACGACGGGGTACGAGCTTGGCTGGGATACTCACATTCTCAATTTCGAGTTGCTGCAGGATCAGCACTGCCCGATTTTCGATCGTGCATTTTCAGCTTTCCTGGATGACATCTACGAGCGCGGACTGATCGACGATACGTTGATCGTCGCCATAGGAGAGTTTGGCAGGACACCCAAGATAAACCAACGTGCATCGCGTGATCATTGGCCACGTTGTTATTTCTCCATGTGGGCTGGTGCCGGCATCGAACCCGGACGGGTGATTGGCGCCAGCGATCGCCTGGGCGAAGACCCCATCAGTGATCCCATCACACCCTTGATGGTCGGCACGACCATCGCCGAGTTGGCGGGAATTGACTCCCTGACTCGAATCCAAATGAACGTTCTTGAGGGTGGAACTATCATCGATGAGTTGCTCTAGCCAACACTGTTTTCGCGCTCTGGGGAGGGTGCTCTTCACCACCCTCCTGGCTGTAGTTCCAGGGGTCCTCGAGGCGGCGCCACCGGTTCGGCTGACCGATAACGGAACGATGAAATTCGTGGCCGCGTTTGCCGGCGACGGCAGCGACGTGCTGTTTGTCGAGCTTGTCAAGCCGACGCTGTTTCAGATCATGCGATTAAAGCTGGACGACCGGTCGGTTGAACCTCTGCATGGGAACCAGACGGACCACGAATTGGACATTGCCGTCTCACCAGACGGCAGGTATTACGCTTTCGTCCAATGCCACGGTACGCTCCACGGAGCAATCGAGATTCGCGATGTCAGCCAGAAGTCGGTCGGTCACGTGCCCGCGGGCCCGGGATTTTCTGTCTATCGAAGTCTCGCCTTTGCTCCAGACAACTCGCGTTTGCTTTTTACATTTCCAGAAAACGTCCACCGACAGATTTTTTCCGTCAGTCTGAAGGGCGATGACCGCAACCAATTGACCGATACGAACGGCATCAACAACTGGCCCTGCTTTTCACCGGACGGCAAACAGATTGTGTTCGCTTCGACACGGGACGGACGTTACGAAATCTACAAAATGCAGGCTGATGGAACCGGTGCCAGCCGCCTGACAAACAGTCCGACCATGGACTTGCGCCCGCAATTTTCACCCAGTGGACTCCGCATCAGCTTTACAAGCAATCGCGATGGCAACTACGAAATCTACGTGATGGATTCCGATGGGAGCAACGTTCGACAGGTGACCAGTCACCCCGAACGTGATGATTACTCTGTCTGGCACCCCGGCGGCAAGCATCTGTTGATGGTGTCTGAGCGCAACGGATATCACGACTTGTATTTGGTCGATGCACCTCCGTAGGATCCTGTCCACCAGGACCCGCCAGACCATCTGCCGTTGCACGTGGCTTCCGTCGAAACTTGCCCCCTGTTGGCCTGCAATGTCCTCGACGTTGATCGGCAACTGATCAGAATGGAAGCCGCACACACTCGCCATCAACAGGTCCGTTATTGCAGCCAACACCCGGCGTCCTGAACCTTGGCAAGATCTCTTTTCCACTATGCCAAACTATGACTGTCGTCTATATTGAGAAAATCGTTGTTGTGTACCGGGTTCGTTGAGACAAGGCGCTTACGTCTAGCTTACAGCGGGTGCTGTTATTTTCTATTTACTAACTCCTCGCATTTCGCATTGTCCATGTCCACAGATGACAAAACGATTACCGCCTACGAGCAAGAGATCCACCATCGTCGTTTGACCGGAAATCTGGTCGACGAGATACGTCCGGCACCCCTTCAGCGCGCGTGGATGAATAACACTCCGGACCGCTATGCCTATCGGTGCATTCCGCTGGGTGTCGCTAACACCGTGGGATGGGAAATACTCAACCCTGTGCACTGTGACTTCTATTGGAATGGAGACAACAAAGCGGAAGGGGTCCGCGTACGGCGTCACGAAACCAAGATGACCAATAGTCCCATTTCCCACTTTGGTTCAGGAATTGTTACCTGGAACATACCTTTTGTGTTTCGAACTCCCCCTGAAGTCGGACTAATGGTAACCGGACCAGTGAATCATCTGAAAGACGGCATAATGCCCCTTCAAGGGTTTGTTGAAACCGATTGGCTGCCTAACAGCTTCACAATGAACTGGATAATCACCGCGCCTGAAAAACTCATAACGTTCGAAAAAGGCGAACCATTCTGTCGAATATTTCCTTATCCGAGAAATTAT
Organism: Planctomycetaceae bacterium; assembly: GCA_002726515.1. GTDB lineage: Bacteria > Planctomycetota > Planctomycetia > Pirellulales > Pirellulaceae. Next base: position 13,533 of record PBTE01000219.1, read on the forward strand.
GTAGAACAATTTCAAATTGAAATTCGCAATTTAAAAGACGACCCGGAATTTGGACAACGTGTCACGGACTGGGAAGTGCAAAGAAGGGAAGCCAAGAGCAAAGTGGACATGAGTCGAGGTGAAGTCGACTACAAAGAGGCCTTTGATTCCATGTACGCAAAAGGCAGGGACGTTGCGGGAAACGTTGTTGACGATCACAAGAACATCACAGAATGCAAGGAAGTGCGGGATGCGCGAGGGACCTGACCGCCTGGAACCGGCAATTACGGGAAATGTATACTGAGAGTTTCTTTTCGACGATTTAGAGCTTAAACAACTCAACAAGTTAAAAGGTGGTACGGCAGATTCAAGCCAATTAGGTTAACGCTCCTTGGGAGTATAGCAATGGGAACTATGATTTTGATCCAGTCGTTGGCTAATTTACGCCACATCCGTAGATCCATTTCCCATACGATCACCCGAGACGCTGCAATTGCAATCATCTGTTTGCTCGTTCTGGTTTGCTTGTCGTCGGCACAGGAACTGCCAACACAAGAGGAGGATTCTTATGCCTTTCAGACGAAAGATGGCAAATATTCCACTATTGGCACACTTGCAGGATTCATGCTCGACAAAAAATTTGTAAAAACCGTCAAGATCTGGCAAAACGATCTTCAGGTCGTCTTGTTGAAAGAGGACGGTACGGCGACAAAATCGATTCCTGTCAACATCCTTAACGAGGAGAGTCAAGCACGACTCCAATCTCTCAATCAAGCACGTCACAGGCGGGAAACTGCGCTCCTGTACAAACCGGCGGCCAATGCATCCGTGGAAGAAATGCTAAAGGATCTGGAGACGCTCCTGTGCAAGAGATGGGACAGGTCACAACTAGCGCCACAGGACCCCTTCGACTCACCAGCAATCTCACGCCAAGAGGCAGAACACACAAAGGATCGGGGGTTGATGAAGGAGGTTGAAGCACTGCGCAGACGGACGGCGGTTATTGAGAAATACATAGAAAACAAAACAAATACATCCCGGGAATCGCCAAACTCAGACAAATTACGCAGTATGATACAGCAGTTTGAAGTTGATATGCGAACACTCAGTTCGCTGAGTCAGGATGAACTGCTCTCGGGACCCCTCAACAGCGAAATCGAACAGCTTTTTCACCGGTATCCAATGGCAACGGTGATAGGAAATAACAAAGCGGTGAAAGGAATAACGACGAGGTTCATTGCTTACCGTGACCAGTATGTTTACCATGTCCGTCCCTATAATTTGACGAAGCTCGCCCTGGAAGGTGCAAGGTACTCTCTTGGTCCATGTGCATGGTTGGGTTCGGAAGTAGTACTTGAAACACCTAAATTTAAAAAATATGTTGTCCAAGGAATATATAATTACTACCTGATGAGTTGGCCGCGGACCGAGTGGGGCCGCAAATGGGTGGACACGAAGAAATTCCAGAAAAACATGCGTTCGGAGGTATTTGATTGGCGGTGGAACAAACAGTTGCGGGATAAGTATCCGCGAAAAGAGGTAACGTATCCAGGAACAACACTAGAATGGGATCCCGACTTATCGTTCAAGGATGTCAACCAAATATTCGCGATGAATGCTTTAAGGACAGATGAGTTGTGGTTTTTGGCCGAGGACACTTTTTCTAAGGCTTTAAAAATCGCCTTCTCTGCGGAATTCAATGGCAGTACCGTTCCTCCTGACGATTGGGTTCTTTTTCAAAAGTGGTGCTTTCAAGACCTTCGTACAAATCCTCGAGACCGTTTTCTTGTCAGATCGTATATCGTCTCTCCGAGCAGAAGGGATGATGCCCTTCTTCGTTTGCGCACCAAGCATCATCCACCCGGTACGAAATGGTCGAGTGTGTACACAAATTTACGGTTTTATCGTATGGTTTTGGGCGCCACGCCGGAGATGGTGCCGAAATCCAAATCGTATTAATGGCTAGTGCACCTTCCCACCATTGCAGCAGAAGCGTTTGGCCTCTTGCGCATGCTCGTTAAACCTGAGATGAACTGGTCCTAATAGCCTCTAACTTCTCCGCTTCCGCCTGCGGAGTAGCAGCAGTTCCTGAACCAACTGCCACGAGTCTTTCACTACTCGCCCTTCTGCTGGTGAATGCAGCTAGCAGGCAGTCAAAAAACCGTGAAGGCAATCTCGCTTGCTGCATCCGGGCACCCAGCGCGCCCGGTGGTTTATGTGTTCTCTGGATTGGAATTGGTGTTAAACTGGTTGATTACTGATAGCGTATTTTGTCACGAAATATACCGCGGCTGCGGTCGACAATTCTGTCACTGGGGGGAGTGCAACGTTCGTGTCGGCAGACGAGAACCAGCTCGAACGCGAGGTCACGATGTTATCACTTGCAGGGCTGTTTCACAGAAATACGCCCAGGGGCAGCAGGCAATCGCCGATCAAATCATTGACAAGCAGCGTCACTTAACGAATCATCGCCGCTGCCGCGGGCCACTTAGGGTTCTGCTGGCGTTTTAAAATTCCTATCAGTAGCTGGGGTGACTCTGGCCGCTTAACGAGGTGTCATTGCGATGCGATGGACGTACCGGACACTGACCATCTGCGGAATTTACGCGATCGTCTTGACGATGGTGAATCCGTTGAACCAGACCGCATGCGGTGCAGGTGCGGTCGAAGAATCTCTGGTCCTGGATAAGGGTCAGTTGTACCTGATATTTGATCCGCGACTGCATGGCGCGGGGCAAAACTGTGAACTGAAGGTACACCCCTTCAAGCGACACCCGCTCAATCCGCTGATCAGGCCGGGGACCCGGGACACCGGCGGGTGGTGGGAGTACGGAAAACTCCAGAATATCTTGACCAACAGCAGTTTGAAGTGACGCCAGCGGAATTCGGTGCATCCCGCCGCCAGGCGAAGAATTGAGAGGCGAAACGTTACTCGATTGGACGTTCGTGGACAAAGCCACCAACGATCTGCTGGAAACTCCTCCGCACAGTCACCGCTGGTTTGAATGTACCGTTACCACGACCGACCATCACGGAGATGCTTCGATGTCGGTAATTGGCTGTCACCAAGTCGAGTGTGTGATCGCCGTTGGCGTCAAACGCAACGACCCCGTAGTTACCCAGCGCCGTCGTGTAGTCACTGCGCGGACGAAAGTGGCCACGACCATCGTTGAGGAACACGCTGACAAAGTCCTCGGTCCAGTGTGTCACGGCGAAATCCAAATCGTCGTCACGGTCAAAATCGCCGACGGCGAAGAAGACGCAGTGTTTGCCGCCTTCCATCAGTCGCTCAACACCAAACGTGCCGTCGCCATTGCCGGCAAACAGCGAGATCGTAGAAGATTCCCAGTTGGCAGTCAGGATGTCGACTTTTCCGTCACCAGTGAAGTCACGGGCACGAACGTCGTTGATTCGGAAACCGGAAGTCGTCACCACTTGGCGAATCAGCTTTGACGGCGTGTCGAAAATTGACTTGCCGGGGTTGATCCAAAACGAAGCCGTGCGGCCCAGTTCGTTCGGAACCAGCACGTCGAGAAAACCGTCACGGTTCAGGTCGGAGATTTCGATGTAATACGCCGAGATGCCCGCTTCCCGCATGATTGGTTTGCCAAACTCCCATCGACCCAGCCCCCGACGGAGGTAGAGTTGGCCAGTCTTTGTATCGCCTGATCGGCCGAGGGTGGTCACTTGAGCGACCTGGGAGAAAGTCAAACTCCTGTGCCTGCTGGGATTTCGACACGCACAGACAAAAAAAGGCACCGCCTGAATCAGACGGTGCCCAGTGGAGGCGGCGGGAATCGAACCCGCGTCCCGTGACATTTCCACAAAAGCCTCTACGTGCGTAGTCAATTATTTGGGTTTTCGCCAAATCGATCGCCAATCGACAGGCTATCGGTCCGACTAGCCGAGAACTTTTTTAACCTCGGACGTGCTCGACATGAACCGAGGCGATTCGGAATTAGCGACTGGCTTTCAGGCCTCTCCGACAAAAGCCCTCAGCCAGGGTTACCTACTGCTAGGCAGCCAGTGCCATATGAGAATTGGCAAGTAAAAATGTTAATCGGCTTTTAACGTGGGCCACCGATCAACCACGGCACGCCACTTTCACTTCAAGCTATCCGGTCGAAACCAGTTCGCCCCCAGAAAGTTGCTATGAATCGAACGTTCTAACAAAGGAAATTGATACTGATGATCCGACGATGATTGCATCCCGCAGACACCCTCCTGGGCCAACTCCCTACAACCACGATCGAGCGAGTGACTTCAACCGAAAAGGAAAATCTCACCTGCAGGCTATTATACTTCAGAATGAAGTTCAGGGCCAGAGTTGCCAGCAGAGCACAGCGGTACCCGCGACAAAACACCAGGGTGCAAACCACCAAAGACGGCCCTTGGCCAGCCAGGACACCAGCCAGCGAAGCGCTACGAGCCCAACGGCAAAGGCAATCGCCGCTCCGATCAGCAAGTTAACGACAGAAGTTGTCGGCTCCGCGGCAAATACAATGGGCTTCAATTTCAATAGGCTCGCTCCCCCGATCACGGGAATGGCCAGCAAAAACGAGAACGTGGCCGCTGATTCACCCGTCATTCCCACACCCAGCCCCGTACAGATCGTGGTGCCACTGCGGGAGATGCCAGGTAAAATGGAGGCTGCCTGACTCACACCGACTGCCAAGGCCCGCCAAAGAGTCAACTGCTGGTAGTTCCCTGTGCCTTGCCTGCAACGCGCACTTGTCAACAAAACAACCCCTGTCAGCAGCAGCATGAAACCGGTCAACACGGGATTGTCGAGTAGTTTTTCGTAGTAGTGATTCAGCGAAAGACCCACAATAACCGCCGGAATGGATCCAACAATCAGTAAGCCAATCGTCCTGCGATCTTCGCTAATGATGTGGACAATTCGCCGCGCGTAAAAGACGAGGATGGACATCAGAGTGCCCAGGTGCAGTACAATCATCAGGTTCAGAGATTCCGGCGGCCTTTGGCCCGACCATCCAGCAAGAATTTCGCCGACAATCACCAAATGGCCCGAAGAACTGATCGGCAGGAATTCTGTCAAACCCTGGACGATCGCAAGAATGACAATTTGCCAGAGAGGCTGTTCCATCCAAGCCAGTCGGTTTTTGAATCGACTCCCTCAGGGTTGCATTGACATCTCGCAGGCCACTCAGCCGGTACGTGCCTCATCTGCATAAGTGCTTGCCACAGCCCGCCTGGCTCAAAACTCGAGGACAACGCGTTCGATCCATCACGCAAACAATCGAACCGGGCCTGCCGGTTCTCAGAGGTTGCCAGCCTAGCCCACAGGCGTCACAATGCCTAGAGCATGGCTCTTGAATCCCCCGGTCTTTTGCATCCAGATTCACATGTCTTCCACGAAGTCTCGCTTGACGGTCCCGAAATTCCAGGCCATGAAGGTCGAGGGCCACAAGATCACCATGCTGACAGCTTACGATTACCCCACGGCTGAACTGCTGGACCAGGCAGGCGTGGAGGGTATCCTGGTGGGTGATACCGTCTCCGAGGTCGTCCAAGGTCATGCCAATACTCTACCGGTCACGCTGGATGAAATTATCTACCACGCAGAAATGGTGGGAAGAGCCGTTCAACAGGCCCTGCTAGTTGTCGACATGCCGTTTCCCAGCAATCACCTGGGAGTGACCCGGGCGATTGAAAGTGCCGGCCGAATCCTCAAGGAAACCCGCTGCCAGGCCGTCAAACTCGAAGGAGGTGCCGAGCAGGCAGAAGTGATCGCTGGACTCGTCGGAGCCGGTATTCCTGTCATGGCTCACGTCGGCCTGCGACCCCAGAGTGTCCATCGACTAGGTGGCTACAAGGTTCAGCGCGACGAGCAGCAATTGCTGGCGGATGCCACAGCAGCCGAAGCGGCAGGAGCGTTCGCAGTAGTACTTGAATGTATTCCTGCTCCAATTGCCGCCAAGATCACGCGCACCGTTGAAATACCTACCATTGGAATCGGAGCGGGAATCAGTTGTGATGGCCAGATCCTGGTCGTCAACGATCTGTTGGGAATTTCGGGTGGCTTCGTCCCGCGTTTTGTAAAGAAATATGCTGATCTGCGCACGACCATTTCGGGTGCCGTTACTCAATTCCGGAACGAGGTGCGAGAGGGAACGTTTCCTGCCGACGAGCAAACCTTCAAATGACGCGAGCTCCCTCTCTGGTTGCTGGACAACCGATCGCTGCACCGTCGGCAACCCGTGTCTCTATATGCTTCCTTCGATCACACGACTGATATGCCCAATCGCTTAGCCGACGAAACCAGTCCCTATCTACTGCAACATCAAAATAATCCGGTCGACTGGTTTCCCTGGGGATCAGAAGCACACACCAGAGCACGCGAAGAAGAGCGACCTGTTTTTCTCTCGATCGGCTACTCGGCATGTCATTGGTGTCATGTGATGGAGCACGAGAGTTTCGAAAATCATGACATTGCCAAGTTGCTGAACGAGAGCTTCATCTGTATCAAAGTCGATCGTGAAGAACGGCCTGATCTGGATCAGATTTACATGAACGCCGTGCAGCTCATGACGGGTCACGGTGGCTGGCCGATGTCGGTTTTTTTGACACCCCAATTACAGCCTTTCTACGGTGGCACTTACTGGCCCCCGAAACGTGCGCAGGGCATGCCGGGCTTTGACGAGGTGCTTGCCGGAGTGCTGGAAGCGTGGCAAAACCGTCGCGAACAAGCGCTCGACCAGGCTGAAAAAATCACCTCTCACCTTGCGCAAGTCGGAGTGCCCGAAACCTCGTCCGGAGAATTACGTCTGGAACTGCTGCGGGCAGCCGAAGTCAAACTGGAAAGCATGTTTGACTTCACGCACGGAGGTTTCGGACAAGCGCCCAAGTTCCCCCACTCGATGGACGTGCAAGTCCTGCTGCGGGTCTGGAAAAGATGGCCGCGTGAGGGAATTCTCAACATGGCCACGTTGAATCTCGACAAGATGGCAGCCGGCGGAATCTATGATCATCTGGGGGGTGGATTTGCCCGCTATTCGGTTGACGAGCGCTGGTTGGTGCCTCATTTTGAAAAAATGCTGTACGACAACGCTCTGCTTGCCAGCGCCTACCTGGACGGCTATCTGGCAACCGGTCATTCAGATTATGCACAGGTCGTTCGCGAAACCCTGGATTACATCCTCCGGTACATGACCGGCGAACAGGGCGGGTTTCACAGTACCGAAGATGCCGACAGTGAAGGCGTCGAGGGAAAATTCTACGTGTGGTCGCCTGATGAAATCCGGGAAGTGCTGGGAGACAAGGCAGGAACTCGCTTCTGCTATGTCTACGACGTCACTGCCGAAGGGAATTTTGAAGGCAAAAGTATTCTCAACTTACCTAAGACCATTGCACAGTGTGCTTCCTTGCGCGGCTGGGACCCGGACGAGCTTAAAACGGAACTGGCCGCTGCACGTGCCAAGCTGCTGGCCGTTCGAGACCAGCGCATCCGACCGGGAAAAGATGACAAAATCCTGGTGAGTTGGAACGGACTGATGATCGACGCCATGGCCCGCGCAGCGGGCATTCTGACCAATCCAGGTGACGGCCAGCGAGTCAATTCAAGATACCTCGCCGGCGCCACGCGAGCGGCCGATTTTATCCTGCAGAACATGCGACAAGCTGACGGGCGTTTGCTCCACAGTTGGCGGCAGGGAGAAGCTAAATTCGACGCTTATCTGGATGACTACGGCTGCCTGATCAACGCACTTGTCAGCCTTTACGAAGCAAGTTTCGACGAGAGGTGGATTGAAGAAGGTGTGCACCTGGCCGATATACTGATGGAACATTTTCGAGATGAGTCAGCCGGTGGATTTTTCTATACGGCCGATGACCACGAAACGCTGATCACGCGGAACAAAGACCTGCAGGATAGTTCACTACCCAGCGGCAACTCGATGGCAGCCACCGCTTTACTGCGACTGGGAAAACTCACCGGCAACTCGGATTATCTTGAAGCGGCGGAAGAAACGCTTCAGATGGCAATCGCCTTGATGGAACAATCGCCGACAGCCAGCGGCCAGATGCTGTTGGCCCTGAATTGGTATCTGGGACCCACTCCTGAAGTGGTCATACTCGGTGATCCCGATACGGATGACACGGGTGACGTTTTGGCAGATTTCCGCCAGCGGTTCATCCCCAACAGCGTGCTGGCCTGCCGGACTTCGCCAGCGCATCCCGAGGGTTCTTCGTCACTCGATCCGATCTTTCACCAAAAGAACTCAGCCGGCGATGATCCAACGGTCTTTGTCTGTCAGAATTTCTCCTGCGACGCACCGTCGAGCGGCAAGACGGCCGCACTTGAAAAGTGGATTTCACTGGAGTCTGAATCTTGACTCGCCAGATTTTCGGACAAGTTGGCTGACAAACTTACTGCGGGTCAGGACCGTGGCCAACTAGAGGATTCGAGACTGACATTTTCCCGCCCGCAGCCCGGGTGTGCGGACCATCCTTTCCTTGGTCGAATTCAGCGAGGCCCGGTGGACTTTCCGGTTGCACCAAACAAACCAGGCCCAGTAATTGGTCAAACAGCAAGGCACTTCTGAAACACTGTAACGCTTGCAGTGACAGCTTTGGGACAAACGCCACCCGCCAGCGGGGCCTGCAAACAGCGGAATAATCGGCACATCCGGCAATTTTGATTCAACCGCTAAACTTTTTCTAACCGAAGCTTCTTCATAAGGCGTTTGTTGTTAGGTCACGTTGCGCTGTTTTTGCAAGCGTTTGCAGAACAAGACGTCGTCCTTGAGGGGGGAAATCCATGCCGTTGCGTTGTCCGTACTGGCTCACTGGGGTGATGTTTCTCGCACTCCTTTCCACGGTTTCCGCTGCAGGAAACAACGCTGCGCCTCTTCCGCCGTGGCTGGATTACGAGGTCGACATGCCGCATGCGCCTCCCGCAGAAATGGCCTGGGAATCGGAATTCGTCGATTTGGCCCGCGACTCAGCGTCCGATGAAATGCTGGATCGTGCACCGTCTCCGCCTGACGATTTGTTGATTCAACCAGAGGTGGTGCTGAGTGATTTTCAGTACACCGGAAAAGAAGGTCTACTGCCGTACGCACGTTGTCGCGCCAGCACCTGTACCGATGCGTCCTGTTGCAACTGCGACCCGAATCCCTTTTACGTCGATCTCTGGCTGCAACAGGGATACACAAGCAACTTCGCAAATCCCGATAACCGGTTCAATGGTCCTTTGACGTTCAATGATCGTTCCAACGAATACCAAATGAACCAACTCTATTTGAGTCTTGGGCGCAGGATCGATCCCCAGGCTTGTCAATGGCAGCTGGGAGGACGCGTCGATTTGCTGTACGGCACCGATTATTTTTTTGTGACCTCTCTCGGACTCGAAACCGATCGTGATGGGTCGCCACGCTGGAATGGTGATCACGGGCCACGAGCACAAGGAGCAGCACTTTACGGCTTGGCAATGCCTCAATTGTACGCCGAAATAAATGTTCCCTGGGGACGTGGCATGAACGTGCGGCTAGGACATTTTTATTCCTTGATCGGTTACGAGTCGGCAATGGCGGTAAATAATTTCTTCTATTCGCACTCCTATGCCCGACAGTATGGGCAGCCATACACACACACGGGCGCGCTTACCGATCTCAATCTGGCAAATGGCCTCAATCTACAAACGGGTTTCACCCGCGGCTGGAATTCGTGGGAGGACATCAACGGTCAACTCTCCTTCCTGGGAGGCCTAACCTGGAAACACCCGGACGAACGAACCACAATCCGCTTCGCAATTCATACGGGTCTTGAAGATCCCGACGGAAACAACAATCGCACGACCTACAGTCTTATCTGGACACAACAGCTGACCTGCCGCATGAATTACGCGCTGGAACATCATTTGGGATCCGAGGAAAATGCCCGGCTGAAAGACAGTGATTTGGTGGATGCGCAATGGTATGGAATCACCCAGTATTTGACATACCGCGTGAGTCCTTGCCAACAAATTGGCCTGCGGGTTGAATGGTTCCGAGACGAGGACAACGCCCGGGTGCTGGGTATTCCGATCGATGGAGTCCGGGGAGGAAACTGCTACCAGGTGTCCGTGGGTGCCAACCTCAGGCCCCCCTGCTTCCGGCGTTTTGTCATTCGACCCGAACTTCGGTGGGACTGGTCGGACGTTGAGTTTGCTGGCCTGGAAGTTGACGGTTTGTTTGACGATTTCAGCGAAAACTACCAACTCACCTGGGCCATCAGTGGCATAGCCCGCTTCTGAATTCGATCTGGCCTCCACAGATCTCGACCTTCCTGCTTTCACGCAACAGGCCTGATTTTCAGTCCCTTTCCACTCGCGAACAAGAGCGGTCGGGTTGCGGGACTCAATGACTGTCAGGCAGCCATTTCCAGCCCGACTTATGCCCGGAATTGCTGCCGCCTGGCAGGTGAGGAGACTGCCCGAACCAAACATGCCCGGCAGTCATCTCAACTGCCACCAGCAAACAGGGCGGCGACCGGTATGTGGTCACCTTGGTGCGCGACGCTACCTGGCACCAGGCGCGCCACGGCTCCCTTCACTTGCCTCCGGACTCCATGTCAGTTCGCGTTCATAGACCAGGAAGCTGTACTCAAGGCCTTGATCAGAAGTTGTCACCACACCTTTGTCCTGAACCAGTGACCAGTCTCCCCAGTTCAATTCGGGAAAGTAAGTATCACCCTCAGCCACAATGTGGACGCGTGTCATGTAGAGACGACTGGCGCGAGGCAAAGCCAGCGCATAAATTTGTGCTCCTCCGACAACAAACACCTCTTTGTCTTCCTGCGACAGTTCCAGAGCGTCGTCTAGGTCTTCGGCTACCAAAGCCCCTTTGGCCATATAACCCGCATCCCGCGTGATCACGATCGAAGTTCTGCCGGGTAGGGGCCGGCCAATCGAGTCCCATGTTTTTCGGCCCATGACCAGGTAATGACCCATCGTCAGCTTTTTAAAGCGTTGCAAGTCTTCCGAAATGTGCCATGGTAATTCGCCACCACAGCCAATGACGTTGTTTTCTGACATGGCGACGATGATCGAGAGAGGCATGGGAGATTATCGGGTTCAATGGGTATCAAAGTTAAAAGTCCGGACTCAGCAGTCCATTGTCACCACTCGAAAAACATCGATCAACCAGTCAAACACCCGCACGGCCAATGATTTCGCTCTTCAGCCTGCCTGGAGAATTGTGCTTGCCCTTCTTTCGTCTTTCTAGACGGATACTTCGGCTGCGATACGGGGATGCGGATTATAGTCTTGAAGCTGAAAATCGGCATACTGGAAATCAAAAATCGACCGGATCGAGGAATTGATCTTCATGGTGGGTAGTGTTCGAGGTTCACGAGAGAGTTGCAGGCGGGCTTGCTCCAAATGGTTTTGATAGAGATGGACATCGCCCAGAACATGGATGAAATCGCCGGGCATTAAATCGGTAACGTGGGCAATCATCATCGTCAAAAGCGCATAGGATGCGATATTAAAGGGTACTCCCAGAAAAAGATCCGCGCTGCGTTGGTACAACTGGCAAGACAACTTTCGACGTTGGGTGTGCGGATCTTCGGCCACATAAAATTGGAATAACAAGTGGCATGGTGGCAGTGCCATGGCGGGTAAATCTGCCACGTTCCAACCACTTACAATGAGGCGGCGCGAATCGGGATTGGAGTGAATCTGGTCAATCAACTCGGTGATCTGATCAATGGGCTGGCCCTGTGGCCCCGTCCAGCGCCGCCATTGATGTCCGTAGACCGGTCCGAGCTCTCCTTCTTCATCCGCCCATTCATCCCAAATCGTGACGCCCTTTTCATTGAGAAACGAAGTGTTCGTCTCACCTCGTAAAAACCAAAGTAATTCGTAGATGATCGACTTGAGGTGTAATTTCTTGGTCGTCACCAAAGGAAATCCCTGGGAAAGATCAAATCGCATCTGGCGACCGAACTGACTAAGTGTCCCCGTCCCGGTACGATCACCTTTTGAGACGCCCTGATCGAGCACATCCCGCATAAGTTCTAAATATTGTCGCATAAGAGCTTCCTAGCTGTCGACCAAACAGTCCGCAGAAGTGGTGTGGACATCAACGGTTTCCGCTCGAGCAGACAAGCGGAGCCACAAACAGTCCTGTGACCGAAAAAGACCGGCAAACCAACCACAAATTCCATCTCCTTGTCACTCCACGATTCCAGGCCCATCAGAACGTCAGATTTTTCTGCCATGGAATAAAATCATCTTGCCCCAATTGTTCGGCCTTGGTCGGTGTGCCGCTTGCAGCAGTAATCATCGCTGCAAACAACTGCTCTCCCATTTCCTCGACACGGGACTCTCCACGGACAATCGACCCTGTGTCGATGTCGATGATATCCGGCATACGCTGGGCGAGTTCCGTGTTGGAAGCCACCTTGATGACAGGCGTCACAACATTTCCGGTGGGGGTTCCCAACCCGGTTGAAAATAACATTACCGTTGCCCCCGAGCCTGCCATGGCCGTCGTCGATTCGACATCTCCTCCCGGCGTACAGAGCAAATTCAAACCCGGTTGCGTCACCGTTGCGGGATAATCCAAAGCCGCTACAACTGGTGAAGAACCACCTTTTCGCGCCGCGCCGGCTGACTTCATCGCATCGGTGATCAAACCATCACGAATGTTGCCGGGAGTGGGATTCGCGTCAAAGCCATCACCTTGATTGATCACATGCTGCTCGTAGGATTTCATAATACTGAGGAAACGCTGGGCAACTTCTTCGCTGACACAACGACTTGCCAGGTCGGCTTCGCAACCGGCCAATTCAGGAAATTCCGAAAGAACCACTGTTCCTCCCAGGGCAACTAGTAAGTCACTGCAGTGGCCCATGGCGGGATTGGCGGAGATTCCAGAGAACCCATCTGAACCACCGCACTCGACACCCAAACACAAATGGGAGAGTGCCACCGCCTCGCGCCGCACCTGATTCGCCCGCATCAGGCCGGCGAATGTCTGCTTGATAGCCCGTTCCAGCATCGTTTGTTCGGTGCCGATCTGTTGTTGGTCGAAGATGTAAAGCGGCTTTTTAAAATCCGGGTTGCGCTGATGAATCTGCCGCTGCAAGTCGTCAATCTGTGCTTTTTGACAACCCAAGCTGAAAACGGTAGCACCCGCGACGTTGGGATGATTGATGTACCCGGCCAATAACCCGCACAGCGATTCGGAATCCGCGTAGGAACAGCCGCAACCGCTTTCGTGCATTAGAAATTTGATTCCATCAAGATTTTCAAACACTCGATTGGAATCGCCCGACTGATCGGAAACTGGAAAGGAGTATTCGGTGATTTGCCGGCTGTCCGCTCCGCCTTGAAACATTTGGACCAATTGGCGAGTGTGCGCCTGGTAGCTGCGATCCCGACCATAACCCAGTTCTTCGATCAGCGCGTCGCGCATCACTGATAAATTGCGATTTTCGCAAAATACCAATGGAATCACGACCCAATGATTTCGCGTCGCCACACGACCGTCTTCACGCAGATAACCTTGAAAGGTTTGATCCTGCCACTGTGAGACATCGGGCGGTCGCCATGAACCGCAGCGTTCATACGCTTCGCTATCACCCGTAGCGTGCACCAGATTTTGGGTCGTGATCGGTGCGCCTTTTCCGATATCCGCCAAAGCCCGACCCACGACAATGCCGTACATTTTGAGCAATTCACCGGCGGTGACACTTCGAGCTGCGAACTTGTGCTTGGCAGCCACATCTTCGGTGAGCAAAAGCTCGCCGCCATCACCGGGCAGCATCCTGCCGCGCGGCAAATCCTTCAGAGCAACCAACATGTCGTCATCTGAGTGGATTTGCAAATAGTCTTGTTGCTTCATCAGTTGTTCTCGTCGATATCGATCACGGTCGTTGTAATCTGGGCCGGTAGGACAAAAATTTTTCCGTCACCCATCCGTCCCGTTCTCGCAACCTCGACAATTCGCTGGACAATTTCTTCGGCTCGTGAATCGTCAACCCACAAACTGATTTCGACCTTGGGCAGGAAGGCGAGCGAGTATTCACTGTCCACGTATTGGTCGAGATAGCTCTTCTGACGGCCGTATCCCTTGACCTCACGAACGCTCAAAGCTTCCAGCGGTGCTCGTTTGAGTCCCTCCAGCACCTTCTCCGCCAAGTACGGCTTCACAATGGCCAAGATTTGTTTCACGGCCTCGGTGCCCGTTTGTTCAGGATGAGACTGGTCGTCAATTCATCCGGGAGGTATTCTCGCCTGATGGCAGGCTGAACTGAAAACTGCGCTAACTAAAAAAATTGTCGCCAAACAGGTTCAATTCGGGACTCGATTCGACTTCTATGTCGCCCATCACCTTGGTCTGGCACGCCAGCCGCATGGTCTCTTCATTCTGCAGGTACGCGATGCATGGCAGCGGGTCGATTCCACCAGGAGTAACTGGCGTAGGTATCGGACATCGAAAACGTAGTTTCTCGACGATTCCCATGGAGCTTGTGTTTTCCATGCCTTTTACGACCTTGACTCGGCAACTGCCACATTGGCCGAAGCCGTGGCAATTTAGATGCTTCGATACGGATTTGGTGAAGCTGTCAACTCCTTCGCTAATACCGCTGATGGCACAATTTACATTAATTCCTGCCTTCACGGCTTCCTTCCGCAAGTTGGCACCTTCCGGAACTTCAATTTCCGCCTTTTCTCTCACGAACTTAATGATTGGCATATCTGATTGCGCTTTCTGAACTCCCCTAGCGGACAGTCCATCGCAGTCGTCCGATTGGGGTTATAAAAACAACCTCAAACCCCAAATTTACCACGAGAAACTGCGTGCGTTAAGGGCTAACTTGTTCTTTACGGCAAGCGTCAAGTGTGCCAGGATGGCCTGCCAGCAATCCGAGCAGCGATAGTACCCGCAGGAAAGGCTACAATGGCAAAACGGTATTCACAACACCAGGAAAAGATTATCCGGAGCTACTATCGCAACCGCGATGCCATCTCACTGCAAAAGCTTCAGGAACAGGTCACGGAGCTCTTTCTTGCCCAGGGGAA
>PBTE01000220.1 GCA_002726515.1 Planctomycetaceae bacterium
CGCGTGACCGGTTAACTTCAAAGCAAAGTAGGCTTTGACACTGGCATCGACATCAACCCCACCTCCTGGATAGGTGCTCCAGCCACCATTCGCGTTCTGCTCTTGCAGAAGATAGCAGGCCGCTTTTTGAGCGACTTGTGTGTGTTCGCGTTGTAAAAACGCGTTCAGTAGAATGTATTCGCTGGCGAGCATAGAATCGCCCTGCAGTTCTCCACACCAGTAACCATCACGATGCTGCTCCGTCAACAACCGATGACAAGCGTCGAAGATACTAGTACGAGCCGACGATTCCACCGGACTCTTCGAAGCAGGCGGCGGCGGCGCACCTGTGCCACGGACCGTGTGCAGGCTCGCACCAAGACGATCTTGCTGGGAGGGTTTCATTCCATTTGGCTCCCACAGGCACCCCGAGTCATCCGTAACATTCCTCGCAGCGGATTCACTACAGTAGAGCTAAAGCTATGTCATGCCATGGCTTATTACAAGGCCGGATGTGGCAGGCAACCCTGGATAACTTTTCTCGACGTACGTTTGCTGCATTTCCTCGCGGGTCCCGGCAAGCGCACCTCCAAAACCTCACCCCGAGATGCTCAGTAAAACACGACTCGAGGGATGTGAACTCCCTCGAGTCGACTTCGCCTCCGAACCATCAGGTAAAGTGGGAGGAAACCCGGTTCCAAAATTGAGTTGAACCAGCCAACGAGTGATTGGCAACATGGTCCACCGATGAATAGTACTTTTTGCACAAAACAGGAACCCGAAATGATACAACCCCTTGCTCGATCAACGGTGCAGGCCCGTCCTCGTCCATGTCGGTCTTCTCCGGAACGCGCTTTAACTTCATTGACGGCAATTGACTCCCGGCCAAAAAGTGATAAGATAGGGGCGCATTCGTTACGGTGAGGATTCCCACAAACCACTTTGCAGCGATCCCTGAAACTCGTAGTTTCGGAGTGTTTCAATTCTCTACGCATAGTGAGCTTCTGTTTGTCTCAAACAGGAGTGCCCTGTTCCTGTTTGAGTTCTACCCGTAACCCGAAGTAACGCATTCGAGTTTCAGCAGCGATCAGTCAAAACTTTTTTAGAAAACAAGACTCTCACCAGGCATCACGACAGGAAAGTTTGTATGTACGAAGACCCGCAAGATTCTACATTGAGTGGAGAAGCTGAACTCGACATCACCGATTTCGACGAGGAATTCGACGAAGATTTTGAAGAAGAAGCCTACGAGGACCTGCAAGTACACGACGCGTTCACCGGTGTCGAATCGCTCCCATCCCACCAGAAATTTCCCCAATCTTGAGGGCCATCAGCTTGCGATGAATCTTAGTCATCGCGAGTGACGCGATACACTATCTGTGCCGAACCTTTGGCCACTTCAGGACCTAAGAATTCGAGCCACGCTTCGTCTGTCTCCAGAATTCCTTGCTGGACAAGTTCCTCAAACACTGCTGGTTGGACGTAGTCGCTATATCCATAGGTTGCTCGGTAGCGAAAGATTTCCGGCCAGTGAACGCAGACGTGTGAAATCTGTTTTGTGGCCAGGATCTGTCTCCTTCGAGCAACACTCTGATCTCGCATCATGTTTTCGAAGAGGCAGTCGTCGAAGCAAGTGTTATACAATGCTGGAATTCTCAGGTTGAATGGTTCCGCATCTCCCACCAGGAGCACCTTGTTTCCTGTGAAATAGGTTGAGTTGAAGTATCGATGGGAGAGAGAAACAGTCTCGGAGTCATCCCTCAACGCGGTAACCGATACCAAAAACCGGCTGTCAGCGACCACATACGAGAAACAGAGAAAATTCACGAGAATCCCCAAACACAAGATGCCCTTCATCACGACTCTCCAGGATCGAAATTGAGTCCGAGTTCCCGCCAAGGCTGCGATTAATGTCAACAGCGGTAGCAGCGGCACTAAGAAACGGTCTAGGCGGTGAGTCAAAAGCCACCAGACGGCCAGGTAAAATACGATCAGCGCCACACAAATTGAGATCAATCGGCGGTGTTTTCCTGAAAACAACCCCACGACAAACAAGGGAATCAGAAGGGGACTTTGCCACTTGCTTGCCCACAATAACCTACTCGTGGATTCCACGAGATGCTCGAAACGGTGTCCCGGACTGGTGTGAGCCCGATTCCATTGCCGGTCCTTTTCCGAATTTCGGGTGACACCTCCAAAAACGTCGTACAGAAATGGATAAGTCGGATTTTCAGCAAGCCACCAGTTCTTGATGAACCATGGCGCACTGCTACAAGCGACGGCTAAAATAAAAACAACCACACACCGCAATGCTCGGCCACTACCAATTCCACTCCCCGCATCTCCAACAGCACGCCTCCCCTGCTCGGGGTGGGATTCTCCACCGTGGAACGGTTTGTCATCCGTCACAAACTCTTCTGCAAAGTCACGTGGATGGCATCCATCTACTCTCTCCTGTTCGCCAGAGGACGGGGTTTGCCTTCCGGTAGCTTCGTCTTGAGAACATGAAGGACCCCATCCTATACTTGCCCAACGGCTTCCAATCCAAATCATCCCAGTCAATGGCAGAACCACAAACAAGACCGCTGGGTATTTGCAACTCACCGCTGCGCCGGCCAACAGGCCCGCCAGTACCAACAAACCTTTGAGATGCCCCGGTGAGCTTGAGGAACATTGCCTCGTCATGGCCAACCACCATAACAGCAGCACATAAAATGCCGCAAAGAAGTAAAAGCCCCACACTGCCTCGACCAGACCATGCATCGAGACATTTCCCACCCACGGATTTGAGATATAAAGCAAGCCCGCCAATACACCAGTCGCAGCCCCGCAAAATCGCCTCCCGGCAGCGTAAAGCAATAGTGCTCCCAGGGGTGCAAACGATGCGATCAACACCTTCCCCACCAGCGCTCCCCACCACCAGCTATCTACCCCGGGCATGACAACCATCGCTGTCAACGCAAGCAACTGAGCTCCCAACGGCATGTTCCCGTAAACATTGTGTGGTAAAAAATGAATGTGCCCAGCCTGGTACCATTCTTTGGGAACTTGTAGATGGTACTCACGCACATCAAATTCGACGGGAGGCAAACAGGCACCCAACACAATGAGAACTCCAAAGGGCACTGCAGACAGAAGCCAGCGGGTTCCAAGCCACGGTTCTATCTTGCTCGCGTCCTTCAACTCCTGTCTCGCTGTCGTGTCAGTTCCCTGCGCATCCCGATCCGTCCGGAAAACCGTCTCTCTAAAACTCTGATCTGCCCGGAAGCAACACCGTCTCCTTCTTATGCAGATCCGGACTACCTCGAAACACAGCAACAAAGCTGCCGGAACGAGAAACACCGCAGGAGTTAACCATCCCAACAGTCCCATTCCCAAAGTGAACAGAGAAATGATGCTCAATCCCAGACCAACCGACAGAACCCGGAGTTCCAGTGCGTCGAAAAACGCGATACAGCGACAGGTTCGCAGTGAAAAATTCCCCAGCACACCGGCCACGCCGAGAAACAGGCACCAGACCGTCAGGATGAGAAGGCGCTCGACCAGAACCCCGAATCCCGATGAACCGTCTATCCAGCGGTAGAGGATTTCTTCAGGTAAGAGCAATTGGGTGAACAGACTCCAACGGGGCAAGTCTTCACGGTTCCCCAAAGGGTGCAGAAAGTAAATCCACAAATACACCACCACTGCGGCAACATATAACGCTAGAGGCCACAGCTTCCGGAACGCGCCGCTTGGTGCGGTCGCCAACGACTGATCGCGGTGCGAGGTTGGCACGCACAAATTAGGGAAAAAGCGGCGTTTTCTCTTCTTGTCGGCCAAATTGTGGCTACTAAGGAGTGATAAAGCGTAATGCGTTTCGGATGGGCTGGCCAGAAACATACACCTTCATCTGACCTACAATGCCTCGGCCAATATAGTGGTTCGACGGATTTTGCCCACATACTACGGGAGGACAACAGGCCGCGGGGGCAGTTGCGACCGTCGTCGGCCAACAGTCGGAAAATTCGACCGGTGTTCCGCTACCGTAATAAGGATCAGGTGAGATGGCCTCCGGCGACGATGTCGTTTGCGGCTGCAGCACCTGAGCTTGGATCGTTTGAACCTGAACCACTTCAGGTCGAGCCACTTGTCTTTGAACCGGCACAGGTTGCAGAGTTTGCGTGTAGACGGGCGTGGGAGTGCAACAGCTGCTATTCAAATTCGCTGGCACCGGCTGCGTGATGACGGGCGTCGGAGAATAGTAATAGACAGGGGCCGAAGCTTGCACGTACCTCTGCGAAACATTCGTGACATAGCCAGTCCCCGAGATGTGTTGTCCGTAAGCAGGGACAATCGGGGCATAATACATCGTCTGTCCCCGGGTTACTGAGGGATTGGTTCCCAGAAATGTGGTAGCGAATGAAGCAGATGCAATCAGCATATAAATCGAATTTTTCATGACATCCCCATTGATATTCATTCCATTCACTTGAAACGGAACTCCCGGACACATTGCCTGAAGTCTATCGCAAAATCTGGCAAAGTTTTCACGCCACTTTCCACATAGAACTTTAATTTTAGAGGCAACGGACCAGAAGACAACTTAGTCCCACGCCGCTTTTCCCAGCTTCAGGCAATCGCCATCCAAGAACGCGTGCCCGGCTCGCTGATTGTCGCCCGCCCGCCATCAGCTACCACATGCAGCACTAGCAATGCCGCGTTTCGGTCCGATCCGGTGGATTTCGGTCGGCTACCGATCCAGCCCCAGCCAACTTGATCCTGCCACCAGTTATCGGCTATTTTTCTTCGATTCTACCAAAAATGTTGCCCGGATTCAGCCGGAATACACCGACTGCGGATTCAGAGATTTCAGCAAGGTCCGACCTGCCAGCCGGTCAGGCAGTTCGGGAGCCTAAGATCGTCAACAGGGTCAACAACACCAATGGCCCCACTAGAATCATCAGGCCGGCCGGCACCCCATAACCGACTGGCAAGGTTCCGCCCAGAACTGCTATCGTCGCTACCAGAAGTGCGTAAGGCATCTGAGTTCTAACGTGTGCGATGTGATTGCAACCAGAAGCCTGCGAAGCCAGCACGGTAGTATCCGAGATAGGCGAACAATGATCTCCGAAAATTGCGCCGCCCAGGACACTTCCCAAAGTAGCTAACAAGATGGGATCGTCAGCCAGAACGAGTCCTTGGTCGATGTGGATCATTTCGTAGGCCGTCTGAAGGGACAGTGGGATCATGAGCGCCATCGTACCCCAGCTTGTTCCCGTGGCAAAAGCTGCCGCCGAAGCCAACAAAAACGCCACGGTGGGAAGCAAGCCCGGTGCTATTTTCTCAGCCATCCAGGCCCCTAAAAAATCTCCTGTTGCTAGATATTCTGCACCGGTGATACGCGATAACGCCCATGCGAACCAAAGAATAACGAGCGCTGGCAGCATTTGCCTGATACCCTTCGTTGCCGACCTGGCAACAACCGGCCATCTCAATCCGGCACCTCCCCTGGCCAACAACATCGCCGCAACGAGACCGACCAGGGAACCATACATGAGCGCCATATAAGAATCGCCTCGAACAAATTTCTCAAACCAGGAGTTGGAACCGGGTGACACTAGTTGCGCTGCCTGGCTCCCGGTAACAAACAACACCAATAGCACCACCACGAACAAAAAGGCGATCGGCAAAACAGCAAACCACCACGCGTGCCGAGTCACCTTCACCCCCTTATCCTCTGTTCTCTTCGATGCCCCAGAGTCCTGCACTCGTAACTGCCTGCGTTCAGCCTGCAACATCGGGCCGAAATCACGTCCCGTGGCAGCAACCATTGCGACAAAGGCCAAAGCATTGATGGAATAAAACCGGTAGGGGATCGAGGCGATTAACGTGCGGAAACCACCCCCCGAATTTTGTGCGAATTCCAGGTCGAGCAGGCCCGACTCGATGTAGCCGATTTCAGCTGCAACCCATGTCGACAGAATGGCCAGCCCAGCTACTGGGGCCGCCGTAGAATCCACCAGGTATGCGAGCTTCTCACGTGAAATTTTCAGGCGATCGGCAAGCGGCCTGAACGTCGTGCCAAGCAGCAAGGTGTTGGCATAGTCATCGAAAAAAATGATCAGCCCGGCCACCCACGTCACGCACTGCCCCCGGCGCCTGGTCCTGGCCACGGGCATCAACATTTGAACCATAGCCTGCACGCTTCCAGAGCGCGCCATAACGCCTACCATGGCACCCATGAGGGAAGTAAACGCTAACACACGTAGATGCCCGTCATCGGTGATCGCGGGCCAGAGGCATCCCTCCAAAACCAGCACGATTGCTTGACCGAAACGACCGCTGGAAATCACCAGCGCGCCCACGACGATTCCCAGCAAAAGCGACAAAACAACACGTCGGGTCAACATGGCCAGAACGATGGCCACGGCGGGTGGTAGCAAACTCAACAATCCGTAAGCGTGTTCTGTAGACATCTGTCCATGAAGGGATTTTGGAGCCGTCAGTGAGGTTCGGTCTTCAGCCGTCCGCCCGACAATCCCCTTTACCGTACCTGTTTTTCATCCTCGCCTTCTGTGTTCTAACCGCACATCTCTGTAGCTCTGAAAGCAGTCGCCCCTTCGGAAAGGAAGAACTTAACTTGGCCGCAACGGGAGTGTCACCGTAAAAGTAGCCCCGCTGTCCGGTTGGCTGTCCACAACAATCGTACCACCATGGTCTGTGATGATCCTCCAGGATTTTGACAGTCCGAATCCAAGTCCGCGTCCAGCTTCTCGCCCGCTGAAGAACGGATCAAAAAGATGACAGCGAACCCTTTCGGGGATTCCCGGCCCTGTATCGGAAGCCACAATTTCCGCTGTCGGTTGATGGCATGGGACGCGTTCCGAGAGGACCACGCTCAACTCGACTTTTCCCTCCTTGCCGATCGCTTCCAGTGAATTCATACACAACGACCGTAGAGCCACATTCAGCTGATCACGATCGATCATTACCACAACCTCTTTTCCTTCGTCACGACGAACCAGTTCTATGTCTCGGGATTTGGCTTCCGAGACCAACTCGAGAATCACTTGATCAACAATCGCTCCTAGATCAACCTGACAACTGACGAGCTTTGGAGGCTGCGCGAAAAGCATCAAGTCGGCAATCATCTCGTGAGCACGAAATGCCTGACTGTTAATGGTAGCCAACTTACGCCGGCGTTCTGGATCCGACTCATCAATCAAAAGGGTTTGGGCGCGGGTGGAGATGTTAGCTAATGGATTGTTAATTTCGTGCCCAGCCCCGTACGCAAATTGTTTAAGTGATTTCAGCTTCCCCTCTTCCACAGCCCTATCAAAACTTTTTTCCAGGTAATGGAATCGTTTCAGTTTGAGATTCAAAGCATCCAATACGTAAGCTGCGTCAGGTATCCTGCACCGCCAATGG
The DNA here is from genome assembly GCA_002726515.1 of Planctomycetaceae bacterium. Lineage (GTDB taxonomy): Bacteria > Planctomycetota > Planctomycetia > Pirellulales > Pirellulaceae. The sequence continues at coordinate 7,390 of PBTE01000220.1, forward strand.
CTATCAATGCGGCTGCTGAGCGTTGAACTGTCCAAACGTATCGGTTCTTTGTCCGGTTCCGGGTGCGGCTTACCGTGGTCAGCAAGCCAACTCGGCACACAAGTCTGACCGGCACGAATGTCTTTCCAGGTCACGTTGGGTCCGCAAGCAGACAGCCAAGAGTCGGAGACCGAAAGCAGGCGATGAAGGTAACCATTCGACAATTCCTCCCTATCCGTGGGAACGGAGGCCATCGTGAGTTCAATCCACGTCTCCACTTCCGTGGGTCGGTCCGATCCAGTTACCAGGTTTTTGGTTACAGGCTTCCAAACCTCGTAGATGCGTGAAGCAAGCCAAACAGCAACCTCGTTGATTGTGGTGAGTCGCACCTCGTCGACTTGCTGGGCCGTACAAACACTCCATAAAACGATCGCCGGATCGATTGTGAGGGTGGACGACCAGTCAGTAGCTTCTCCGGAATGAGGCTCTTCGAGCATCAATCGCGAAAGCAGCAACGCCGTTGAGTCGGCTAACGGTAAATGCCACACGAAAGTATCGAAACAGAGTGGGGGCAGACAGAGCATTGCAGGATTCCACTTGGTACTCTGAACAGCACAACCTCGAGTGTTGATCAACGAATGGCTTTCTTCACTCCAGAAGCTGAAAAATCCATTGGTGGAGAAGTTAACACCTTCGTCCCCAACGGTCCCGTCCAACACACCGAAGTTGAGCTGTAATCAGCGCGAAAAAACACGCGTATCTGTAGTGACCCGCTACGACACGCGTGTTACGTCTCTTGTTGATCAAATCCGGCAAGCGATCTGACTCAGATCGCCCAGGTTAGATCCTTCTTCTTTTACCCGGCAGAAACTAACGCGAGATCCAGCAATTCACAAGTTCGCTCAATGAGCTTCTCGACAGCAAACGGTTTCTGCATGAAGTCGTTGGCACCTGCCAACTTTAGATCAGCAACCTTGTCAGCTTCGACCATCCCAGAGATACAAATGATTTGAACATCGTCCAAACTGCTGTCGCTGCGAACGCGCTGGCAAACTTCCTTTCCATTGATGTCTGGTAACATCACGTCTAAGACCACCACGTCCGGACGAAACTCCTTCACAAGCATCCCCGCATCAAATCCGTTGTTGGCAGTCTTGATGTCGAACCGTCCATCCCGATCAAAGACGTCGACCAATAATTCAACGAGTTCCTCGTCGTCGTCCACAATCAATACTTTGCGTTTGCCACTTTCCAGTGCGTCAGTAGGAATGCCGTTCTCTTTCATAAAGGAAAAGAGTTGGTCCCGAGGAATTCGTCGGAATCGACTGCCTGGTACACGGAACCCCTTGAGTTGACCCGAATCAAAGCATCGAATAATTGTCTGTTGACTCACCTTGCAAACTTTAGCCGCTTCACCCGTGGTAAAAACTGTTTTCATAACTGCTATTCCTTGCCGTTCAGTTTTAATGACCTTGAGGACTCCCAAAAGATTCCGCCCCCCATCCTTTCAGAAACTCTTAGCCCTCCTGCAAAACCTGTTAGCTTCTAGTGTTTCGCTCAACCAGCAAAACTTCGCCGTGTTCGTATTTAACACAATTTTCTGTCTTGCTATATTCGGCTGGGCTGTCCAGACCTTCCAATGTTACCGAATTTCTCAAACGCCGGAATTATATTCATCTTGGGGACTGAGTCAAGCCTGATAAACATTGCACAAATCCTTGTAATGAAAAGACTTAATTGTCTTGAACTTTTCATGGGAGAAAGGGGTTTCAAGGCACTTAACGCATTAGAGAGAATCTGGAAAATGGTTGAACCGTAAACGGTGAATCTTTTTCGCGACCTGGAAACACCTGCGGACCGAATTCAGACCACCTCAAATGACAACCAGAGACCCATCCGGGGGGGGCCTCCGGGGACCCCTTTTCAGCTGGCGCTGAGTCCACAGACTTCCAAAACCCTAAAACCGTGCCTGTTTTCACAATCAGTGGCTAGCCTCATTCGGGTGCAAACCTAGGTCACTGTGCACCACTGACGACCACTCCTCCGTACAAGTTGGATCCTCCGAGTCGCAGCAACCCCGCTCCCTGCTCGGCTACAAGAGCGGTGGTCCTTTCACGATCCGCAACGGACTCTAAAAAACCAATTTTTCTTCTATCCATTGATTCGAGGATTTTTCACGACGCTCTACCGATCTTGTTGGGTCATTTTTTTATCTTTCTCGACAACTTTTTGGTCCGTCAGCGTTCCAACTGATCATGCAACGCCCTCTCGACAGTCCCACAGCTTTCACGTGGCAGAATTTATCAATCGGGGAAATTTCCCGAAATGGCCCATCTACCCGGTTGCTTCAGCAACCTGCTACCCACCTGGTAAAAACTGATTGTTCGTCTGGAAGTGGCGGCTGCCGGCCAGTCGATTTCAGTCATTGGGTTGCGCATTCAAGATCCCGGAATGGTCGAGGGAATGGGCCAAGTTCACCCCGGGGGAAACTTGTCCGTTCGTCGATTCAAATAGGATCTGCTCAGGACTACCTATTGACGCGACCCTGTAATGAAGTGCCTGTGCCGGAGTCCGGGGATCTGATGATCAGTGGAATTCACTCGGAGGCACATTTTTAAAGACAAGTTGGACAGACGTGGCAGCGAGGCAAACCTCCTCCAGGTAGGTGCCTGTAAGACCGCTGAACTTCACACAAAAACAGGATGAGTGACGAGTTTCGGAAACACCAAGAATCTATGATCGGGGATCTTTTTTATTACATCGTCACCAAGGACTCTCAGGATGGTGGACCCGAGGAAAAGAAAATACGTGAAGTTGTTGATGTCAGTTTGTTCACAGTCACAGAACATCAACAACCAGGATTGATGGACTACATGCAAATTCCACAGCACTTCGAACTGCACCTCCGAAATTCGAAACAAGACGACCGTTTGTTATCGTGGAAACATGGGGGACAACGAACCAGAACTCGAACCTGTTCAGAATGACAGGCTTGATGAGGATGATGGAAATGATGATGGGTTACTCTTCCTCCTTACACTCCAATAACCAGAAAAGTATCACAACTGCCTTTGTTGCTGGATCAAGGGATGGAAGAACGATTATTCGCGCAGAATCAGAACATACGGTAGAACCGATGACCCTCGCTACCAAACACACCGCCGAGAAAATTAAAACTCCTGCAGCAGGTATTCAGCGAACCCTCAGTTCTACTTGTGCACTAGCGTATCAATGTCCGCTGACGCCCGCATTCAGTTCAGGTCGGATAACATCCGGTAAGAAAGCTGGAAACAAATTTCGGACAATCAACAAATCCGTTCTTCCAGATACAGAATTTGCCGCCCTTGTGAACAGTCCTATGGTTCAACATCGCAAACTCCCCACTCCGAGCCGAATCCAGCAACTGGTCAAACGTTGTCCAACACAACCATATTGTCTCGGTGGATCACTTCTTTGTAAGGCAAATGCCCCAGAACCTGTGGAATCTCTTCGGAGCGTTTCCCTTGAATGCGATCAATGTCCTGCCGAGCGTAATTGGTCAGACCTCTGGCAAACTCGGCGCCATGCTCATCGATCACAGAGACAATCTCGCCTTTGGAAAAATCGCCCCTGGCTGAAACAATTCCGATGGCCAGTAGACTGCGTCCCTTCTGCTCAATGGCACGACGAGCGCCAGCGTCCAATTTCAACTGCCCACGAGGTTGAACGGCCAAACCGATCCAGCGTTTCCAGGGACTGATCGTTTTCCCCTGTGCCGGGAAAAGCGTCCCTTCAAGTTCACCAGCTAGAATCCGATCCAGTACCCCGACCTTGTGGCCGCTGGCAATGATCACGTTCTCGCCGGCCCGCGTGACCAGTTGAGTTGCTTCCAACTTGCTCCTCATCCCACCTTGACTGATTCCGCCAACCCGGTCCCAAACTAACGAAAAAATCGATTCATCCACCCTGGCCACGGTCGACAACAGATGGGACTGGTCGTTGCTCGGATCACCATCGTAGAGTCCATCGACATCGGAAAGAATGACCAGCAGTGGAGCACCTATCAGGTTCGTAACCAGCGCTGCCAAACGGTCGTTGTCACCAAAGGTCGTCAGAAGTTCGTCGACAGACACCGTGTCGTTCTCGTTAATAACCGGGATTGCACCAAATTCCAGCAACGACAGAATGGTGTTCCTCACATTTAGATAACTTGCTCGCTGGTCCAATCCGTCGGCCGTGAGCAGCACCTGGGCCACATGACAACCTAAATGCCTGAGGGTCTGATCATAGGCTTCGATCAACGCAGATTGGCCAATGGCAGCAACCGCCTGAAGTTTGGCCAGGTCTGTGGGCCGTTGCTTCAGGTCCAAACGGCTCATGCCGGCACCCACTGCTCCCGAGCTGACCAAAGCGACCTTCCGACCCGACGCCATGATCTTGTGCAGTTCTCCGCCCAAAATGGCAATGCGTTCACGGTTGAGTGTGCCGTCTGCGCTGGTCAGAACTCGACTCCCGACCTTAATGACGATTGTTTTGGCAGTCGTTGCAATCTCTTGTCGGACCCGATCGTGCATGCATCCTGCCCCGAATGATTTAGCTGGGTGTGGTGCGAGTGGCGTCTTCAGCTTCTATACGCCGGAAGAACATGGTTTCGCATTTAGTTCGAGCCTAATCTGCCCACGTGCAAACAACAACATCGGTTTCAAAATACCCCCGTTGAGTGAACTGCTATGCCAGCGTGCGGAACATTAGTTCTGTATTTTCGATTTTATCTTCGCCAATCACCCGTATTAAGATTCTGCTTGGTTGAGTCCGGCGGACCTCCAACATACAATAGTCAGGAGACTCAATGGTGCTGCGGAAACAACACGGAAACAGCATGGAACGTTGTTGAAACACCTTCCTCCGAAAGGATTTTGTCCAGTTCTATGAGCGAACTACATCACGAATGCGGGGTTGCAGCCATTTATCACTTACCAGGGCACCAGGTAAGTCCACTCTCTCCACTTGGTGACCCGGAGCAAGTGTCGCGGCTCATGCCACGCATGCTGCTGGACATTCAAAATCGAGGACAACTTTCGTCGGGTTTCACGACCTACAATCCACAGCGCAAGCGGTTAATCGACACTTACAAAGACGTAGGCAGCGTGAGTGAAGTCTTTCGCTTGTCGCACCAAGGCAAGTACGAGAGCCTGATGCGGGAGCATGCCGGGAGGGCGGCAATCGGTCATGTTCGTTACGCGACCTGTGGTCGTGAAGACCGCAGTTACGCTCAACCGTTCGAAAGTCATCATCTACAGAAACGCAAATGGTTCAGTTTCGGATTCAATGGGCAACTCGCCAATTACCAGGACCTGCGTGATGGTTTACTGGCTGACAACGAGCAGCACTTGGCGCGCGAAACCGATACAGAAATCATCCTGCACGCAATCGGCCGTGAAATGTCGGGAGAACGGCGTCCAAGTCTGTTAGAAATCGTACGTAACGTCGGCCAACGCTTCGACGGAGCTTATTGTCTCGTGCTAATTAACGCACAAGGCAATATGCTAGTCGCTCGGGATCCGCTGGGTATCAAACCCCTGTGTTACGCCCTTCAAGGTCCTCTGTTTGCCGCTGCCAGCGAAAGCGTTGCTTTGTTAAATCTGGGATTCGATCCAGAGAACATCAAATCGCTTCAACCGGGATCTGCTATCACCATTGTCGACGGCAAGTTTTCTATCGATCAATTCTCCGACAGTCAACAACGAGCTCGCTGTTTCTTCGAGTGGATCTACTTTGCGAACGTCGCCAGTACGCTTGACGATCGCAGTGTCTATCTGTCACGGACATGTCTGGGAGAAGAGTTAGCGCGGATGGAATTGGCAGATTACCAAGTACCGCTCGACGATGATACGATTGTTGTCCCAGTACCGGATACCAGTAAAGCGGCTGCCGATGCGATGGCTTTCCGCCTGAAAATCCCCGTTCGCGAAGGATTAATCCGCAATCGTTATACAGGGCGCACCTTCATCGAGGGTGGTGAGAGCCGTAGGCGCGCGGCCGAAATCAAGTATACCCCGTTGCGTGAGGTTCTGGATGGCAAGCGGGTCTTCCTGGTCGAAGATTCAATCGTACGTTCGACAACCATGAAAGTCCTGTTGAACCGGATTCGAGAACAAGGTGGTGCACGAGAAATTCACGTACGTGTCGCATGCCCGCCTATCATTGCCCCCTGCTTTTACGGCATTGACATGTCTACAGTCAAGGAGCTCTTCGCACCAAAATTTCTCCGGGGCGGCGAACTCACCTCGCAGGTGCAAACAGAAATGGCAACTTCGTTGGGAGCTGATTCACTACGGTATCTGCCCGTGGATGCCATCGCCCGGGCCATTGGATTTCCCGGCGACGAACTCTGTCAAGCATGTATCACGGGAAACTATCCCACTACTTGCGGACAAGATTTATTTCAAATCGCATTGGAGAACGTCGATTCCAAGGACTCCAGCCGAACCTACGAATCCAAGCTGGCCGCTTCGCTCGAAACCCCTTCTTGAATTTTCAGCTGCGCTGTAACAAGCGCCGGCTCAACGCTTCACAAACTCGGCACGATACACGGGCGCGCGTTGAATTCGTGTGCGACGCTCGAAATGGGTACGGTAGTCGAGATCGTGCTCGGCGGGACTTTCCTCCACTTCGTAGGGTCCCACCAGATCCGGTTCCTCGCCAATCAAGTCCAACGTCGCCCGGAAGTATTCCTCGACATCGGTCCAAAAATGAAGTCTGCCTTCTGTTCTTAACACACGTTGAACATCGCGTAAGAAACTGGCGTTCAGAATCCGGCGACGGCGATGGCGTTTTTTCCACCAGGGATCCGGAAAATAAACGTGCACAGCCAGAATGCTGGAGTCCTCCACCCAGTCGTGCAAAAAACGCAAGCCGTCACCGTGAATCATGATGGAATTTTCAGAACGACACCGAGCGAGCTTCGCCGCAGCAAACCGCGCATATTTTGCGGACACTTCGACGCCTACAAAATCATGTGCCGGCCGTAACTGGGAGGCCGATACCATGAAAAGCCCTTTGCCACTACCGATCTCAATTTCCAGAGGCCCCCCGCGGCAAAACCAATCAGCGGCTCTCCAGGAATCTGGCAGTTCGTCCAACGATCTCAAATGATTGTTGAGATCCAATTCCGGATCGATTTTTCGAAGTGCACGACGGCCCATGACAACAGAACCCGTGTGGAATTTTTTTAAGACCGATTAACCGGCGAATAACCACTCAGCTGGTCTCGGGATATGCCAGACGTAAACTGCATCAATGTTAATCACCTTGGCGGCTGATCACTGATTTCAACACTGATTCATATTCGACGGTCACTTGATCTTGTCACAAGCCAGCTACACCTTCCACCAACATATCCGGCTTTCTGATTCTCAGTCGTCCATCCAGCCGATGTGCCGTTGATCGTGAAAAACATGTGGATCATTCTGCTTGACCACCGGCCGTTTCCACTCAGTCCCGGACTCCGGTAACGGTAGTCGCCTGATTGGGGTCCTCGGTCGAAACGACCTTGGTCAAATTGGGAGAAGGTGGCCGAGGCATCATCCAAGCCAGCGACCCGCTACAGAGTCACTGGGGCATTGATCAGCATGAATCCCAGGGTAACCCGTGCCTAACGGTGGGGAAAATTTCGTCATCGAATGGAATGAGCTTCTTCCAGCAGCAAACTCAACTGTTTTGCCCCACCAATGCTGCCACAGCTTCCACGGGTAGGGGAATCCCCTTGATGACTCCCTCCACGACTATTTCGTTACGAACGAAACCCTGAAAACGGCATATCAGGATCCGGCGCGCACGTGCCTTGACCAACTGAGTGGCCATCACCAGCCGGTCTCCTGGAACGACGGGATCTCGAAAGCGAATTTCTTCCATGCCACCGAAACCCACCATCTTCGCCTTGAGCAGGTCATACTTTTGTACGTAGTAACTGGAGAGTTGCGCGGCAGCCTCGCACATGATGACACCGGGCATCAACGGCATCTCGGGCATGTGACCGCGGATCCAAAACTCCTCACGTGTGACGTCCTTGTAACCAACACACACTCCACGATCGGTGTCCTCAAAAACAATCGCCGTCAGTTGTTCCATCTCGTGACGTTGAGGATTGTACTTGCGAATCCCTTCCAGATCCGAAATAACGTTGGACAGATCAATTTCTGTCGGATCAATAATCAAATCTCTTTTGGGCACCGTGGATCCCTACATCTTTAGGTGCGAACCTTGTTCCTCTTCGACTTGCGCCCGCGCGCATTCGCAGGACGCTTACCGTGGTTCGCTTTCTTGACTTTTCGACCAGGCTTACTCATGGCAAGTAACTCCGTAAAAACAATCAATCGTTGATTCGCTCCGCCAAAAATCGAGGCGTAAGCCTACTGAACCTGCCCCGACAGCCGCTAGCCGACTCAATAGCAGCGGGCCATCCGGCCAAACGCCCAGCAAGTAACTGCAGATAAAGTCCATAGATTAACAGTTGTCCACCAGGTTGTGAAGTGACTTTTGCAGCTAGGCCGTACCGATTACCGTCGATTCCGGTGGTTATGTGGCCTGAGCCACCGTCAAATCACTGCTATCCTACTCAGAATACCGGTTTCTTGGTGGCAACGTGGAATTCCCGCGCCGGGGGTAGCAATTCATCCTGAACATGGTGTACTGAACGATCAACTCGATGGCACACTGGAACAGGCTACTCTTGCTGCATACCTCGCACGGGACACGTCGGTGTGAACCCCGAACCATCAGCGGTGCACCTGGTCCAGGCAATAAAAACCGCTCCCGCGTCCCAGGCGACTCCGTGGAATTGGCGGTCCGGTCCCCAGCGCATTCGCTGTCTTTTCCAATATTTTCAACCCCTTCATCGACGTAAATTGCGCTTTGAAATTTGGTCTCGGGAACGATCTCTTGGTGAACTCGAACCGGGTCTCTTATTTTGTTTCAGCGCCAACTCAATCGGCTTGAAACCGGTGGACCTTCCCGTGAACTCTTGGTGACACGAACTCTTGATGACACGGTTCTTTGTATTGAACTCAAGAGCCGGCCCCTACCGCCGAAGAGTCGAGGAGTTACTTAGAACGGGGTCCATGCTCGGAAGATGTTTCCATCCAGCCTGTGCCCGGCTTCCAGCATCCCGGGAAAACTCCGGGAAACCAGCAACGGTCTTCAACTCTGCTGCTCAACACGCGTCTTGCGAGTTTCCCGACACCAGTTTTTCCGGTTCGATCCAATGATGGAACAAGGGTTTCACGGAATGCGGTAGCTTTTCGTAAACCGTCCTCGGAAGTGAAGGAATCGATCCATCGGGCTTGTCATGTGCAGCCACCATGCGCCGATGCAAAAATGAATCCTCCCGGAGAACTTCCAGATTCAGCCACCAGGGTGCAAACCGTACCGCAAACGCGACGCGCGGTTTCTTCGATCGATTCGGAGCCACCGCATGCCAGCAACGACTGTCCATCACAATGACACTACCGGCGCTGCCCGTCGCGTATTTTTCACCAGACATCGGTTCAAACTTCTCAACGCCTGATTCACCGGTCGGATTGAATGGACGCCGATGACTTTTCGGTAGCACCAGGGTCGCCCCGGTTTCAGGTGTGAAATCCGAAAGCATAAACAAGCATGTCAGGTGTATGATCGCATCAGGATAGGGTTGAACAAAGCGGGCCCCGCAGTGCTGGAGAAAAGGCCAGTCCGCATGCCATTGTCCTCGTTCCTGACCGGGATGATTCACCAGAGCTGTCGTGAAAGACACACGATAATGTTCATCCAGCAGTGATACGACCAACTCCGTCAATCGAGATTCCACCAGGTAGAGAGCGAACGACTGGTTGTAGTTGATCAGGCCGGCGATACAGACCGTGGAGGAAGGGGCAAAGTAGCTGGTTACCCCCTGTTCATTAGCTGTTTTCAATACACTCGCACAAACTCCTTGAACCTCAGACTCCGGAATCACGTCTGGCAGGACACAAAAACCCTGGTCTCGAAACAGTTCCACTCTTTGCTGGGTCGTCATCAGACTCCCTCCGACACTTCGACTATTTGATCAAGGGCCTTTCGACCGCGATTTCGATACAAACTGTCAGTCACACCGACCATATGATGGCACTTCCACGACGGGTCGACCGGAAACGCCCAAAGTTTCACACAGTGAGATTTTCAGCTCAACGCCTACAAATTTTAGTCTCCAGGTCCGAGTTTGCAAAGAACTGGCAGAACCACGCCGAGTGAACCAAGGCAGGTCCCATCCAATACGACGCATCACCACGCGCGGTTATTTCCGGACAGTCCAGTCAAATTCGTTCGATGGGCAGTCGAATTACCACGTTGCACCCTGTTCGAGGACCAGCAAATTGGTGTCGGGAAAGTAAACTTTGTTCTCCGCTGCACCGCTAAGGGCACCCAGAATAAACAGTAGCATGAGACTTCGTACCACACTGTTCCTTAACTCGCAGCAACAGACGTTTTGACTTCTCTGACCCAACCCCGGTTTTAATTTACCACAATCGATACTGGGTATTGAATCAGTGCTCGAGACAGTTCGATATCCGCTGATCAAATTAGCCAGTGTAGCCTCTTGCCGGTGGCACACCCCACGCCCCCTTCGTCAAGACTTTTTAACTGACTGAACCAGCCGGCGTTGGCCGCTGGTTTCCTGTCCGACGTTCACAACCGGGCGTTCGTAGTCGTCCTCCGCTCGCCCCATTGACTCTTCCTGAGAATCAACGAGTCGAGAACGCGCCATACACGCCAACAGCGCGGGAAGCATTACTAAGGACGTAAACAAACAGCAACTTACTCCAATGGTCAGTACACGGCCGAGACTCTTGAGACCCAAATGTCCTGCGATCATCAAGCTTCCAAATCCAACCAAGGTCGTCAGTGAGGTTAACAAGACCGCTGCGGCCGTCGAGCTACTGAGGCGGTATCGACAAGTTTGGTTTCTGAAATCGTGGACGACGTGCACACCATCATCGATCCCGATTCCCAAAATCAGAGGTAAAACAATCATGTTGGCTGGATTCAAAGGAATTGCCAGGTACCCCATGATTCCAAAGAGTCCCAGGACGCCGGCCGCTACCGGCATCAAAGCCAAAAGAACACAGCTTAGATCTTGAAAATCAAGCCACAGCACAACCAGCACGGCGATCAACGAGTAGAAGGCCGCGTGGATGTAACTTTTTTGCATCTGCCGTGACGCATAGTAGGTCTGGAGTGGTTGACCTGTTACCTCTGCATCGACACTTTTCACCTCTGCCACGAACCGTTCCAGTGCTTCCATGTCCCAAATGTCACCACTGCTGAAAATCTTTAGCAGGTGTCGATTGGTCTTGCCCACAAAACGCGTGACCAACCCGCGGGGCAGGTCGCTCATTTGCGGTGGTTCAGGATTTGCCATGGCACGAAGGGTATACAACCTGTTCAACAGATCCCCCGCTACCCGTTGCTGGTAATCGGCCAGTCGCTGGTAACATTCAGCCAGGGGCAGACGACGCAGGGACTTCCGAATCTCTAAAAGTTGGTGGCGGGTATCCAAACCGTCGGCGAGTTGGTAGGACCTTGCGAACTTTCTCCCCAATTCTTCGGGAGAAGACTGAGTGATCAGAGAAGGCCGTTCCGGAAGTTGCCAAAGATCTCGCTGGATGCGAGCAATGATCGACCTTTTTTCCTGGTGGTCGGCAGGAAAAAATGACACGATCTCTTCAACTCGATCAACGCTGGGAAGTTTCAAAAATTTTGTTTTTCGTGCGAGAAGCTCTTGCTGCGTTTCGGCGAGGGAGAGCGCAAACCAAACGCTCTGATCGGTTTCCTCCAGGAGCTTGCGTTCCAAGCGAACACTTTCAAGATCAGCGCGCTGAAGGTTGAGAAGATTGTGATCGTATTCCAAACCCGGTAATCCCGGAACCATGAGAACGCAAATCACCAGGCACGCGCAGAAGACAGCCAGGGGAAACCTCAACAACAATTGGATGAAGCGGTTGGCCTGAAACGGTTCGGGTAGACTGATGCGAGGAGTATGTCGGTCTGCCAAAAAAATCATGGACGGAAGCGCCACCAATGCAGCCAGAATACATAATAGAATGCCCCCGCCTGCGATCAATCCCAACTCAGCGATCCCCGTAAACTCGGTCAACATCGCAGAAGCAAAGGCAATCGCAGTCGTAATTCCTCCCGTGACAATCCCCGGACCCACCTGGAAAGATGTCTGAATGAGTGCTTTTTCGCAGCTATGATTCGACCATCGTAATTGTAAGTAGCGTGCCACGTAGTGAATGCCAAAATCAATACCAAGGCCGATAAGTATTACTGCAAAGGAAATACTCAGAATGTTCAAGTGTCCTACGGCAACGGTCACGAACCCAAAAGACCAAGCCAATGCGAGCAATAAAGTCGCAACGGTTAGCAGGGGGTGACGGAGGCCGCCAAAACCGGCAATGAACAAACACACCACGCCAAATAAGCTCACCACGCCCGCGTAGAGCATGTCTTTTTGGCTCGTCGACATCTCGTCGTATTCCATCACCGGTAACCCTGTCAGTCCAATCCTGGCTTCCGGATGCCTCGCCTGCACTTGCCGAATCAAACGGCGCAATTCAGCAATCGCCTTACCACCGTGAGCAAAACGGTCGGTTTCGGAAGAAATCCGCAGGAGCACGAACCCCAGTCGACCCTGATTCGTCAACAAGTACTGCCTGTTGAGTTGACTGACGAGGGCGAAGGAATCGCTCGTAGCCTGCCAAGGTGAGCGATAAGTCGCGTGCTCCGACAAGACGGCCCCCAGGCTGGCAACCAATCCGGCCATCTGGCCTTGCGCGGCGGCATGCTGCTGGACGTCGTGGGAACGTGCGGTTGCGACGAGACGCTGATTGAGATCCTCCACCATTCGGCCGATACTGAGCATACCCCAATTGCCCGACAGAATTGGCGAAACACGTTGTTGAAATTGCTCAAGCCGTTGCAACTCATCAAGCGAAAGATAATGCAGACCCTTAGCACGAATCTTGGATAGATCAACCTCGTGCAACACGGCCTGAAACAACTGATCTTCATGAGAAAGGCCACGGGAAAGTTCTTCCAGGATCGGTATAATTGCCTCGGAGGCGGATCCCTCGACGACAATCACCGCGTCGTCTTGTTCACCAAACTCATTGATGTAGTCAATCCAGAGCTTGTTATAACCGCTCTCAGGATTGAGCAAATCGAGTCGACTGGTTCTAAATCCCAGGTGGGTCGCTGTCCAACCCAAACACAACACAGCAGCTGCAATCGCCAAAACCAGCGTGAACATCGAAAATCGAATCGCCAACCCGGCCAGCCAAGAGAGTGGCCTGGCAAGAACAGGATGGCGATCTTGCGGCTTCCGTTCCGCCGTCATAGAAGATCCTTGAAATTGGCCGCGGCGCTTTCCCAGCGGCAAGCATCCCTGGACATTGTTCGACCGCCGCATTCTAACGGTGGGCAACCCGATCCTCAATAAGAGTCATTCGAAACGGCGGCCGCCGGGAGCTGCTAGCAAGGACGAAAAAGAAGACCGGGAAGGAAGTGACCATACGGGTAAGGATGAAAAACGAGGCTCGGCAACCCGAACCCATCAGTGAGTCGTCGGCCCAGAACCTATCACTGTTTGACGCCGCTCCAACGCACCAAAACTCC
>PBTE01000221.1 GCA_002726515.1 Planctomycetaceae bacterium
GCCCCCCATCGAATGAGCCACAAAATGAGCCGCAGGAATTGCCAAGGCATCCAACCAATCGCAAAGAGCAGTGACCAACCCGTCAAGTGACCCGTCACCCACATCTTTCGACGAGCCTCCGTGCCCGGGCAGGTCCAAGGCATAGACAGCCCGGTCCTCAGCCAGCGGACCATGGTTGAAAAGCCAATTGTTCAAATTACCCGTGAAACCATGCACCAGTACGGCAGGATCACCACCTTCGCCCCGCTGCAAATACCGCAACGTCACGTCGCCTACTTCAACAGACGCGGGTTCCGCATCCCCCGACTGGGAACTGTCCTCGACTTCTTCGGCCACAAAACTTTCGACGAAACGTTGGATCTCCTCCTCCGCCAACGAGGGTTCAGCGATCACGGCTAACAAACCGCCTACGGGAATCTCCTGGCCGGGCTGCGCCACCAAGCGACGTAGAGTACCAGCTACCGGTGATTCCACCGCGCCGGAAATTTTCTCCGTTTCGACTTCGACGACCTCCGCTCCCGCCGAGATCTCCGCTCCTTCGTCGATGAGCCACTCGATCACCTTGCCCTGGCACATCGAGAGACCCCACTTGGGCATAATCAGCTTTTGGATGCCGCCGTCTTCCATGTCTGATACTCCGAGACCTCACGAACCGCCGCCACAATCTTGTTTGCATCCGGCTTGTACAGGTCCTCAAGACTGTCATTAAAGGGAACAGGAGTGTGAGGAGCGGTGACCATCCTGACGGGTGCCTTGAGTGACGAGAAACCGGCACCAGCAACCAGCGCCGCAATATCGGTCGCCATGCTGCAGCGCGGGTTGGCCTCATCCACGACAACCACCCGGCCCGTGTTCTCGACACTTTCCAGAATCGTTTCCTCGTCCAGGGGTGAAGTGGTACGGAGGTCAATGACCTCGCATTCCAGACCCTCCTGCTGCAAAATTTCGGCGGCCTTTGTCGACTCGTGTACCATCTCGGCCAGAGTCACAATCGTCACATCACCACCCTCCCGGACAATTTCGGCTTCGCCAAAGGGAACCGTGAATGATTCTTCCGGCACATCCCCCTCGAGCCGATACAGCTTTTTATGCTCAAAGAAGATCACCGGATCATTGTCCCGAATCGATTCAATCAGCAGCCCCTTCGCATCGTAAGGATTGGAAGGCACAACACACTTCAACCCGGGAACATGCGTAAACATTGAATAGAGTGACTGCGAGTGCTGGGCAGCAGCTCGAACTCCCGCACCAATCATTGTACGAATCACAACCGGCGTTTCCGCCTTTCCGCCAAACATGTAGCGAAACTTGGCAGCCTGGTTGAGAATCTGGTCGAAACAAACACCCATAAAATCGTTGAACATCAACTCAACCACCGGCCGCAGCCCTGTCGCCGCCGCTCCAATCGCGGCACCCACGAATGCGGATTCGCTAATCGGCGTATCCATCAGGCGATCACCATACTTACCGTGCAAGCCTTTCGTCACGCCCATCACGCCCCCCCAGGCGTCTATTTCTCCAGGGGCGCCTGCACCCCCCACAATGTCTTCGCCCAGTATGACGATCCTCTCGTCACGCGCCATTTCCTGATCCAACGCTTCATTGATGGCTTGTTGAAATGTGATTTGACGAGCCATGACATCTCTCCTAATTGTGGCTGGTGGCGGATCTTCTTTTCAACGCTGGCGATCTACCAAGATGGTTTCAGAACAGTCTGTGCTATAACAACCGCACGCCGGCTTTCGCAATCGCCCTCAATACGAAACATAAACATCGGTCAGCAGATCTTCCGCATCCGGTTGCGGTGCCGCCTTGGCGGCCTCCACTGTGTCTTTGATGAGTGCCTCGACCTCACTGTCGATGGCTGCGAATTCCGCGGGGTCGACTTCGCCACTGGCGGTGGCTTCCTGCGACAAACGGAGAAGACAGTCCTGGTCTTCCCTCAAGCTTTTGACTTCGTCCTCACCCCGGTAAGTTTGAGCATCTCCTTCGAAGTGACCGTAAAAACGGTTCAGCCGACATTCCAACAACGAGGGACCCTCACCACGACGAGCTCGCTCGATAGCCTCGCCCGCCGCTTCATAAACTGCCAAAAAGTCATGGCCGTCGACTTGAACCGCCGGCAAGCCGAACCCGCGACCTCGCTCGGCAATACTTTCTGCTCCGACCGAGTAGCTGGCCGCTGTTGCCTCTGCGTATCCATTGTTCTCCACGACAAAAATGGCGGGTAGATTCCAGATTTTTGCCAAATTCAGACTTTCGAATGTCGTTCCTTGATTCGAACCGCCGTCACCGACAAAAGCGACAGCCACGTTTCCCTTGCCTTGCCTTTTCGCAGCGAGGGCTGCGCCACAGACCAAGGGGGGACCACCGCCCACAATGCCGTTGGCTCCCATCATGCCCAAATCCAGATCCGCCACGTGCATTGATCCACCTTTACCACCACAGAGGCCCGTCTTGCGACCGAACAACTCAGCCATCATGCCGTGCACATCAACACCCTTGGCAATGCAGTGCCCGTGGCCCCGATGGGTGGATGCAATCGAATCCTCTCGCGACAAATGCGTGCACACTCCGACGGCACACGCTTCTTCGCCCGCATACAAGTGGACAAATCCGGGTATCTGGCCTGCAGAAAATTCCAGATGCACCTGTTCTTCAAATTCTCTGATGGTCTTCATCAGACGGTAGGCTTCGATCAATTCATCTTTTGTGAGTTGCATGTTCTGCCCTTGCGACAAGGAGTCCGGAGCGTGGGGAGATTGAACAGTCATGGGGATTAGTAAGTCGGGGTTTATGGGCTGGTTTACTCACTCCAAAAGATATCATCCAGCAAAAGGCCAAGCAACCGGATTGTTTCGGACATGATATGCAGTCTCCTCCATGGGTTCTGCTGAATCAAGCCTTTGGCTCTTGGATTCTGCAGAATCGAGCCTTTGGCTCATTCCTGGTAGAATTTAGGCAAGCAAGCCTTGTACCACATTTCCATACACCTCCGGGACTTCTCCTGCGTCGCTGCTGCATCACCTTCAGACCGAAAGCACCCGGTCACGCGCTACCACGTTCCAGGTAGTCCACAGCTGACCTTCGCGGATAACGTGCACGTGTTGGTACAACGCCGTCGTCGGGCAAACATGGCATGGAATCACCAACAGTTCGTCACCCGGCGAATATCGTTCGGCCAGTTCGGTCTCCAACACCAAATGCTCCTCGTTATGCATGACCTGTCGGGCCTCCGGCAGGTCTGGAATGATCATGCGGCTGCCAGACGGCGGATCCGAGGCACAAGCTTTTGTTCCCAAATCGCAGCAGATTCGACTGGGTGTGGGGCGGCTGATGACACGGGTGAGGATCCGCGCGGCCGGAACGAAATTCAGATCGGGAAATCTGGCGGCGTACCCGGAATCAAAAAATACTGGTGTGCCAGGACTCAGTTCCAGACCAGCGTCGTCCAGTTCGGCGAAGATTGGAAAAGAACCGGTACCCCCGGCCACAATGCGTGGCACCGGCCACCCGCGCCCTGTAAGTCGATCTCGAAATTCAATCGCAACCTGCCAGCCAACCAAGACGGCCGACCTGCGTTGGTCGAGATCTGTCTGATGATTCTGACCATCGTACAGGTGAAGTCCCGCAGGGGTCACGCCCGGCAGGTCGACGATCTGGCCGTAGAGCTGCAGCGCCGCGTCATCGGCTGGGCGACCTGTCCGGTGCAGGCCCGAATCCAGATCCAGCAGCACACCGATCTCCCGCCCGGCGCCACTCATTGCTGCGCTCAATTGCCCCAACGGTAAGCGATGATCGACAGTCACCAGCAAAGACACGTCCGGGTACTGTGTCACAAACTGAACCGACCGCTCAATGTTCGGGCCGACCAGATTGTATGCCAGGAAAATGTCGGTCGCGCCGGCCCGAGCAAGCATCTCGGCTTCCGCAAATGTGGCGCACTTGAATTTGTCGATTCCCGCCGCAACCTGCATCTCCGCGATTTCGCGGATCTTGTGAGTTTTACAGTGGGGCCGGAGCCGCTTCACATCCCCCGCAATTCGCAACATTTCATGCAAATTGGAAACCAACGGCTCGTAGAAAACCACAAATCCCGGTGAATAGATGCTGCGTGTGTCGTCAATTCGAAATGAAAAATCCATCTCGCCTTACCTCCTTGCGCTGGGAGTAACATTCTGGCCGACCACCGTGGGGCACCCACTGGAATGACCCATGCAACCTATAACTTTTGAACGCCTGTGTGAAGCATCTGGCCAGCAAAGCGGGGCCAATCCTCGCTCGCCAAGGGCTCCGATGAAAAAGTCCCCCGCCACCAACTAGCGTGGCTTGCACCATCTCCGCTAAACTCCACGTGCTGCGGCGATGATTTACTTTAGATTTTTGTGAGAGGTTTTATTTTCGATCATGTTAAAAACTGAGCAATCTCAACTTTTGTACGACCAGGCATGCCAATCGTTAGCCACGGGAGTTTCCACCGCCTTTCGCAAGCAGGTTACTCCTGTGCCGATGTACATGGAAAGCGCCGATGGGCCCTATTTCTACGATGTCGACGGCAACCAGCTGATCGACTACGGATTGGCTTGGGGCCCGTTAATTGTCGGCAACAATCACCCGCGACTCAACGCGGCGGTCATCGAACAGATTTCAAGCGGATACACGTATGGCGCACAGCACCGGGGCGAGGTGGAACTCGCCGAAAAGATGCTCAGCATGATCCCCCACGTACAGCGGGTCATCTTCTCCAATTCCGGCACCGAAGCTGTACAAGCAGCATTACGTTTGGCAAGAGGATTCACCGGCCGGGAGAAGTTCGTAAAATTCGAAGGTCATTACAACGGCTGGTTGAATAACATTTTGGTCAGCAACCATCCGACCGCCGAGCAGTTCGGTACGACTGTCGCTGATTGCGGCGGGCAGCCCGCAGCCGAGTACTCGCTGACGTTGACTTGCCCCTGGAACGATCTGGATGCACTTCGCAAAGTGTTTCAGCAGAACCCGGGCCAGATCGCGGCAGTCATTGGTGAGCCGATTTTGGTCAACGGTGGTTCCTGCATGCCCGGCGAAGGATACCTGCCGGGTATGATCGAACTCTGCCGGCAAGAGGGCGCCGTGTCGATCTTCGACGAAGTGATCACCGGTTTTCGCATCGCGTTGGGTGGCGCCCGCGAATATTTTGATCTTGAGCCGGATCTTTCCACCTACGCGAAAGCCATGGCCGGTGGTTTCACCATCTCGGCAGTTGGCGGGCGTCAGGAAATTTTCGACGCGCTGGCAGATGGTCGCACAAGCCACTTCGGAACTTACAATGGCAATCCGATTTCAGTGGCAGCGGCCATTGCCACCATGGACATCCTCTCGGAACCTGGAATCTACGACAGGATGCATGGGCATGGTTACGCTATCCGTGAGGCGATTGAGACCGTGGCCAAACAATGTGGCCAGACCCTGATAACCACCGGAACGGGCACCGCTTTCCATGTCCACTTCGGTTTAGACTCGGCACCACAAAGCATACGCGACGTAATGCGGGCCGATCAGGAAACCGGTAATCGGTTCCGTGCGGCCATGCTGGATCACGGCATCTATAATCTGCCCGGCGGTCGTTGGTACGTGGGGGCAGCGCACAGCGACAAAGAACTTCACCGGGTGCTACCAGCCATCGAAAGCAGCATGCAGAGTTTGCGTTGATCCCGGGGTGGGACTGTACAGCTTCGGTCGCAACACCGTAGACTGTAGGGGTTCAACCACTGCAACCTAGTCAACAATTATCCTCACTCCACCTTCCGGACAGCCATGGATACTAATCTTACCGATCGAACCGCTTTAGTTACCGGTGGCGGCACGGGCATCGGCGCCGCAATCGCCCGGGGAATGGCTGCCGAAGGCGCCAATGTGGTCGTGAACTACAGCCGCAGCGAGCAGGAAGCGCACGACACCGTGGCGCAAATAACTAGTGCGGGTGGTCGAGCGATCGCCATCCGCTGTGACGTAACCCAATCCGATCAGATTCGCTCGATGTTCGACCAGGCCCGAGCGGAATTCGGACGCGTCGACATCCTGGTCAACAATGCGGGACGGGTTTTTGGCAGACAAAGCACAGAGGAAATGTCTGAAGAAATCTGGGATAAAACCATTGCCATCAACCTGAAAAGCGTTTTCCTTTGTTCCCACGTCGCCATTCCGCAACTGCCGGAAAAAATCGGACGCATTATCAACATCTCATCGATATCTTCTTTTTCTGGAAAGGGCGGTCCGGCCTACGGACCTGCCAAAGCAGCTGTCAACGCGCTGACTCGCGATATGGCAACCGAACTCGGCCCGCGCGGGATCACCGTCAACGGCATTGCCCCGGGAATCATCGACACCCGCATCCACCGCGAAGGTACCCCGCCCGACCGGTACGCCGAATTCATCAAAGCGATTCCACTTGCGCGAGACGGCAAGGTCGACGACTGCGTCGGTATCGCCGTATTGCTCGCATCCGACGCCGGCAGTTATATCTCGGGGGATATCATCCATGTCAACGGCGCGATGTTGGTACATTAAACCGGCCGGAATGCCGGATGTAACTGCCGCCCTTTGTCACCGGTAGAGTTCTCCCAGCGAACCTCGATCAATCGGTCCGGAAAGACCACAAGTAGCTCAACAGGTCTGCTGCCTCCTGAGGCGTCAGGTCCCGCAGCAGAAATTCCGGCATTAGAGATGTCTTCTGCACGTTGATTTCATCAATTTCGTCCAGTGACAACCGCAAGACTTTCTTTTCGATCGTCTTGAACACCAATTCACTTTCCGTTCGCTCTAAAATCAAGCCGCTCAGAATCTTTCCTGCATCCGTGACGATGGCATAGGAAACATACTTGTCTTCGATCTTGAAAGACGGTTTAAGAATGTGATCGAGAAGCTCTGACTTGTGGCGGACTTTTTTTCCAATTTCGCGAAGGTCGGGTCCCAGGGAATCCTTCTGTCCACCCGCCGGGTGGCAATTGCGACAACGGGCCGCATCACTGAAGAAGATCAGTTTGCCCCTTTCGTCATCACCCTCCAGTTGCAGGATGTCTGCCGGATCGATGTTGGGCCCCAGACGCTTTTGACGCTCCGCCTCCGGAATGAAGGCTTCGAACAGTCCACGGATGTCGCCATTGACTGACTGGTTTCCCAGCTCCACAGCCCGCTGATGCTCTTCCGCTTTGAGCGCACCGCGATGCATTTCCACCACCAAAGCCAAAGCCCCCTCGGTACTGCTTAACAACGTATCGATGGCCGCTGCACTTTGTTCGCCGCCAGCAGAAGGCCGGGTCAGCAACCGCAACGCCTGTAACCGGTGAGAATCGGGGTCAGCCGTCGAGTCCCTGTGCTCCAGCGAGCGAACCCAATCGGCAACCAGTGCGACACCGTCACTGTCAACGACGCGTGAGCCGATATACGGCATCCGTGCGTATCCCAGTTTCGACATGCGGTAGACGAGCAACGATCGATAGGGATTCCCCGGTATCACTACCCAGGGATCGTGTATTCCAAATTCGCCAACGATCGTCCCTTTGGAAGTGTTCAATTCACTGAAAGGCAAATCGCGGCGGAGATAAAAATTGACAATAGCATTTCCGCGAGGATGATGACACATGCTGCAATTGGCGTGCAAATACGAACGGGCTCGATCTTCCAGGTCCTGGCTCTGGTCATCAGGTCGGACCAGTTGCAAACCGGTGTCGTGCGCAAGAATAGAATCCTGCGACAGGACTCCCTGTGACTTCAGGAGTGCCAGTTGGTTCGTCCTTCCCTTTTCCGGCGAACGATTGAGTTGCGGCAGTGTAAAGCCAAGCACCACGTGGGAACCGGGATTGTGACATAACCTGCACTCCGTGTGAGAATTCACCCGCCACGTTCTTTCACTGATCCCACTTGACTCTTCAGATAGCGATGTTTGTATCGTCCGCTCCGCGCCCGCCACACCGACCAGGTGGGCTTCTTCACCAGTTGCGTCCCACAGGTAGCTGTAGGGTCGCCACGTGCCACCTTCATAGTGCAGAATCTGGGTTTCCAAGTGACTCGCCCGCTGCTGTCGTCCTTGCGGGAGAATGAGGTTTTTGACAAACACGGTTCCTTCAGGGTAGACCGCTTGCTGGGACAGGTCACCTGGCAGGGTGATCCGCTGGGCGCCGGGAATCGCAACCCATCGTTGAGCGGTTGATCCATCGGTCCAGCGGGAAACCTGGACGTCGTAACCGACAATCCCGGCCTGGGGTTGCATGTCCTGAAGCGATTCAAACAGGCCCGTTTCGCTCAGCTTGCGAGGAAAATCCTGCGACGTGTCCTGCTGGTTGGACGGCAAGAGTTCGTAAATCTGACCCGTCAGATCGTAGTCTACAACGTACAACTCTCCTTCACTCCCCTCAGCAAATGCCGTGATCCGTAAATCGGTATCTACCAGTGTCTGCTGAGCATAGGGCTGGTCCGCTCCGCCACGCACCGCCCAAATCTTACCGATGATGTAGTCGCCGTAGACGAAATACCCGTTGAGATCCGGCAACTTGGCTCCTCGATACACGACACCGCCGATGACCGAGTTGGCTTCGGTGTGGGAATGATCCTTGACCGGCGGGATGATCGGTGTAGGACCCGGCTGCACTTCGCTGCGCAGCTTGGCACGACCTTCCATGATGGGCCATCCGCAGTTGCTGCCGGAGACGACGCGATGGATGGACTCCCAGGATTCCCAGCCATTGTCGGCGACCCACAGGTCGCCCGAATCCGAGTCGGCCGCAAACTTCCAGGGATTGCGTAAACCGTAGGCCCAAATCTCGGGGCGGGCGCCGGGCAGGGAAATGAAAGGATTGTCTGTTGGCGTGCGGTAGGGCCGACCGCCCGAGATCGCGTGAACATCAATTCGCAAAATGGCGCCCATCAGATCGGACAGATCCTGCCCCGTGTTAAGATGATCGGGAGGATTGGGACCCCAGCCGTCCCCGGTCGAAATGTAGAGATAACCATCGGGTCCGAATTGTAGACAACCGCCGCTGTGAGGCCCCGCCGGCCAGCTGATGATGACCTCTTCACTGCCGGGTACGATTTGCAACTCGGGTCCCCCGTCCAGTGTCAAGCGCGACACGCGCACTGGCTGCTGGACATCCTGGAACGTGTTGTAGCAGACATAAATCTGACGGTTCTGTGCAAAGTCAGGGTCGGGTGTGACACCAAATATCATCACCTCGGAAAATTCGCGTTGACGCGCCGTGCCGCTCGTCAGATCGACAACCAGGGAAGACCTGTCAACATCCGCTCGCTTTTCAAAACTAAGAATCCTACCGGCCAGTTCGGCAACCAACATACGATCTTCACCGGGTAGTTGAACCAGGCTTGTCGGACTTTTGAACTGCAGCTGTGGAAACGCGGAAACAACCCGATAGGGCGCGGGCGGATAGGGAGAACCGTGCACGCGGGACGTGGTCCATGGTGGTCGCGTGGCCAGCTTGCCAGGCTCCAGAGCCACCACGGCCGACATCGGCCAGGTAGCAGGCAGCAGAAATGTCACGATCCAAAGGGACAAAAAACGGCGACAGAATTTCATAGCAATACCATGTTGTACTGAGTTATCCGGGGTACCGTGGTGAGTACGATTCGACAAACCCGTTCTCATCAAATTGGTCCAGGATTGTGGGCGGAAATTTCATGAACTTGTTCGCTTTTCTTATTAGCGGATTCAGCGGTTGCAGAACTGCAACCAATTCTACTATCTACACCTGCCGACGGGAATTGTCCAAAACTCCGGCCCGGGCCCGTCCGAAAGCAGACCCATTCGCCGGAACTCGGCGGCGTTTCCCCCGGAAAATCCGACAGGAACAAACCGTAGCCCCTGGAACCATGGACCAGATTCGCTACGATGGGGAGTTTCTAACGTACAGCCACTGCTTCTCTTGTCGGACTCGGGGAAAAGAGCGTTCTTCTGGCCAACTGGCAACCCGAGTGAACCCGGACACACTTCACACTCAAGGACAATGTGCTATGCGACGTAATCGACTGCGAGAGCTATTGAAGGAAGGTCAACCCTCGTTGGGCACCCGGATCATGAGTCCGTGGCCCACGGTGATCGAAATCGTTGGCCACTCCGGCATGTTCGACTACGTCGAATTCGTTGCCGAATACGCACCCTACGACCTGCACACGCTGGAAAACATCGGCCGCACGGTCGAATTGTTCGATCACATGACAGCGATGATGAAGATCGAACAGGAACCTCGTACCTACCTCGCGGTACGGGCGATTGGTTCGGGGATTCAGAACATGCTCTTTGCCGACCCGCGCAATGTGGAAGACGTGCAGGAGTGCGTCAGTGCAGTCCGGGCGGAACGACCCGAATCAGGAGGCCGACACGGAGTTGGCATGCGGCGCGACGTGGGAACTGTTCTGGAGGCAGGATCGGAAGCTTTTGCCGATGCTTTAGACGACGCGGTGGTGGCCATCATGATTGAGAAACAGTCGGCCGTCGAAAATCTCGACGCCATCCTGTCCGTTCCCGGCGTCGACATGGTCCAGTTTGGTCCGGCAGATTACTCCATGAGTCTTGGCTTGACCGGACAAATGTCGCACCCCAAGGTCCGTGAGGCAGAACAGTACGTGATTGAAACGGCCCACAAAAAAGGAATTGCAGCCCGGGCTGAACTGAATGACGCCCAGGGATTCGAGCGTTACCTGGAACTGGGTGTCCGGCACTTCAACCTGGGAGTGGACATTCGCACGCTGTACGACTGGTATGGCAAGGCCGGTGCCGTTCTACGGAAGGAATTAAACGTGGAACCGCCAGTCAAGGCCGGCAGCAAGGTGCAATCCACTTACGGACGATAAGTACGGAAAATCGACAACGTCGCCCGTTTAAACCGGTCGCTGTCTGCATTCCGTGTCGACGACGACGCGTTCCTGACGACGCGTTCCTTCAACGGAATGATCGCGTTGTCGGTAATGGTGGTACCCTCAGGACAAACCTCGGTACAACACTTCGTGATGTTGCAGTAGCCAGTTCCCCTTTCAGCAAGCTCGTGCGGTTCCCGTCGTCCAGCGGGTGCGTTTCGAGACTCGCCGCTCGCACAAAAACGTGGAACGAGAAATACACCTTTTTTCTCGTGGTCCCGTCAGACGTGACAAACATTCTGACAAAGAAAACACTCGAAACATTTGCGAAACCCCTGAACCCGATCAACTTCTTCTTGCGAAGTATTGGAAGATTTTGGTATCGGAGGAACGCAAAGGAGAATGGCGCCGTGTTGTGGCAACCGGTCAACTGATGACGGGGAGGCTGGTGCCCGTGTCCTTCTTGGCCTTGCCGCAGGCCACCGCGGTCATGCGGCGGCGCATGTAGGCGAAGACCTCGAGCAACGGTAGTTCCTTCGGGCAGACGTCGTCGCAGCCCATCAGGCCCATGCAGCCGAAGACTCCTTCGTCGGTCGAGACCAATTCAAACCAGTCCTCGCTGTCGCGCTCGTCACGCGGATCAAGCATGAACCGGCCGATGCGGTTGAGTGCGGTAGCACCGAGGAAGTCCTTGCGAATGTTCGCCGTGCCGCAGCCGGCGACGCAGCAGCCGCACTCGATGCAGCGGTCGAGTTCGTAGATTTTTCCGGCGGTCCCATCGTCCATCCGCTCTTCCTCGGCGGTGGGGTCAAATTCCCTTTGCGTGTGAATCCAGGACTCCACCCGTTTGGACATGCCGCGAAACCAGGTGCCGGTGTCGACAGAAAGATCGCCGATGAGCTTGAAGGCGGGCATGGGGGCGAGGGTGATGGTAGTGGGCAGCTCGGCAGTCAGGGTACGGCAGGCGAGGGTCGGGCGACCGTTGATCATCATGCCGCATGAACCACAGACACCCGCGCGGCAGACAAAGTCGAACTGCAAGTCAGGCGCCTGTTGTTCACGGATGCGGTGCAGGGCAACGAACAGGTTGAGCCGCGGTGTCTCCTCGAGCTTGTACTCGACAAAGCCCGGCTTGGATGCGGGGTCCGAAGGGTCGTACCGAAAGATGCGGAGTGTCAATACCCGGGCCATTTCAAGTTTCCTTTGTCGATGCGTACTCGACCATCTCCTTCAACTCAGCGCCCAACGGAGTGGCCGTCTCTTGCCAGCCCTGGCTGATCCATTCCTTTTTCACGCTGGCATTGTATTTTTCAACGGATTGTTCCATCGGGATGTCCACGGTCCCTCCATAGCCGCGTTGCCCCGGGGGGCTTTCCAGCAACCCGACCGGTTCGTAGCAGATTTCCGGTTCCTCGGCGCCTTTGGGCCAGCGAGCCAGCGTCCGATTGAGCCAATCCTTGTCGTTGCGTTCAGGATAATCCTCACGGGAATGGCCGCCCCGGCTCTCGGTGCGCAACAAGGCGCCCTTCGCCACGCACAGGGCCAGCTTGATCATGCCCGGCAAACGCAGGCCCAACGCAAGCTCCGGATTAGCTCCCTTCAATGAGGATCGAAGCTTCAAGTTTTGCGAGCGCTTGTACAAGTCCCGCAGCGTGTCAACGGCCTCCTCCAGTTCATCGCCTTTCCGGAAAATACCTACTTTGTCCTGCAACGTCTCCTGAGTGGCGTTAAGCAACTCGTCCGCATTTTCATTTGCCGCACCCGTGTTTCCGCCGAGCAGGTCATTGATCCGACTCTGCTGCGCGGCGACGGCCTCAGAAGCCAGTTTGGTGTCGAGTTCCAGCGACCGCTGACTTGCCCACCGACCCATACGCTGGCCGCAGAACATCCCGGCCACGACGGTCTCGGCCAGACTGTTGCCGCCGAGGCGATTCATCCCGTGCATGTCCCAGCAGGCCGACTCGCCAACGCTCCACAATCCGCTTAAAGAGTAAGCGTGCCCATCCTTGTTCACTCGGATGCCTCCCATGCTGTAGTGCTGCGTGGGCCGCACGGGGACAAGCTCCTTGATGGGATTGACCCCGAGGAAATACATGCAGATGTCGTAAACCTCGCGCAGCTTGGTGCGGAGGTGCTGCTCGCCCAGGTGCCGCAAATCCAGCCAGAGGTGTTCGCCATCCGGGCTGGGCACCCCCTTGCCCTTGTGCATGTGCTCGGTCATGCGGCGACTCACCACGTCGCGGCTGGCCAGCTCCTGCTTGTCCGGCTCGTAGTCGGGCATGAAACGGTATTCATCGACGTCGAGCAACAACCCACCATCGCCCCGGCAACCCTCGGTGACGAGGATGTCTGTGGGCACAATACCTGTTGGATGGAACTGAACCGCCTCCATGTTGCCCATTGGCACCACTCCGGTCTCCAGTGCAATGGATTGGCCGGTTCCCTGATTGATGACGGCGTTGGTGCTGTACTTGTAGATACGTCCAAACCCACCGGTGGCAATCACCGTGGCCTTTGCCAGATAGGACTTCAGGGTACCTGTGCGCAGGCAGCGGACGACCGCACCGTAACATTTTTTACCATCATGAATGAGCGAAATCGCCTCCATGCGATCGTGCACGGTGATGCCCAATTGAACCACCATGTTGTCCATCGTGTAGAGGACCGTGTGGCCGGTGCCGTCAGCGGTGTAGCAGGTGCGCCAGCGGGACACGCCTCCAAAATCGCGGTGCATGATGAGCCCCTCATTCTCGCGAGGCTCCTCTAGAGTCACCTTCTTGCCTTTGATGAAGTAATCAGCCGGGCCTCCCTTGACTCGCGTCCACGGCACACCGTGGTGAGCCATCTCGCGCATCGCAACAGGAGCGGTGTCCGCAAAAATTCGAGCCACCTCCTGATCGCAACCCCAGTCGCTGCCCTTCACAGTGTCCAGCCAGTGCAACTCCTCGCTGTCACCTTCGCCCTTGGCGCAGTTGCCCAGGGCCGCCTGCATGCCGCCCTGGGCGGCGCAGGAATGACTTCGGCGCGGTGGCACCAGCGAGAGAATGACCACATCGTTGCCCTCGGCAGCGGCAGAGATGGCGGCGCGCTCGCCCGCGAGTCCCGCGCCGATGACCAGCACATCAGTGGTGATAACGTCGCTCATCCCTATTGCCCCTTCAGTCTTAAAAGAAATGCCAATGGGGGATCCAGCACACC
>PBTE01000222.1 GCA_002726515.1 Planctomycetaceae bacterium
GTCCCGTTTTCAGCATTCTGGCGATGAGCCGGGCCGCTTCCCTGCCTCGTTGCAACTGATCGACGTGTGGATTGGTTCGATAAGCCATCAAGGCGTCACAAGCACTCACCATTTTCGGACTGAGATTGGCGTGCGGGTCCAGGGTCCCGACGACAGGCATGTCGGCTCCCACCATTTCACGGACCCGCGACAACCAGAAACCGTCGGCGTCCGGTTCGTCTTCACTTACGGTGGCACCATGCGGGGCCACAAGCAGGCCGTCCAGCCTGCCACAACGTTCCAGTTCACCGAACATCGTGTCCACCAAACGCCGAAACGACGCCGCTTCGACTCTGCCAAATGGAAGTGCACGGGCGGCAAACAGGGGCACCGCTTCTATGCCTTCCTCCTCCAACCCGCTGAAGAATCCACCGATTTCATGGGGACCCGCCACGAAAGCTTCGCGGACCTCTTCTCCATGGGCGACCACCTCCGCAGAAAAATGTTCCCAGCGAGTCGGCAGAGGCAAGAACGTGTTCGACTCCTGCAGTAATCCTAAAATTCCAACGCGCATGGGCATGAGTCGACAACTGAAAAATTCCGGTGTGGCTGAGTTGCGTCGTAATGGCACCTCGAACAATGAAGGCGCTCGGGTATAATTCCACCATCGACCAACCCAGAAACCGACCACTTTACTGCGACTACCGGAAAAATCAATTCCCCTCCAACAGCGAGGCTTGGCTAAAACCTCCCGCCATTTGTCACTTCACGCCCATCCAGTCCACGC
The DNA here is from genome assembly GCA_002726515.1 of Planctomycetaceae bacterium. GTDB lineage: Bacteria > Planctomycetota > Planctomycetia > Pirellulales > Pirellulaceae. Next base: position 767 of record PBTE01000222.1, read on the forward strand.
GAAAGTAAGAAGGAGCCATCCAACATGAATGACCCGTTTTCGGTTGATCCAGACGGCTGTCGAAGCCGACAGGCGAGATTGCTTGCTGAGCTTGAAAAACAAGATCTTTCCCTGGCACTTCTGACTCGCCCTGAATCGGTTCAGTGGTTGACCGGCGCCTGGGTGCCCCCTCCTTTGGCCTCCGTAGCAAGCATCGCCATCGATGGTGAAGTGAAACTTGTGGTGCCGCAACACCTGGCCGAAATGCCTTTCGCTGCCGATTACGTGCTGCCCTACGACGCTCAGCTACTGGCGACACTGATCGACGATCAGCAGCGAGCCAGTTTCGAAGCCTTACAACAATCGTGGAGCACCACACCGTCACGCATCGGCGGAGAGTTTTCACTGCTCGGACATCAAATCACCCAAACCTGGCGGGCCGATTGGATCGACATCGGAGAGGTAATCTTCGACCTGAGACGTTGTAAAGACCCCGATGAATTGCGCATGCTGGCACGCGCCAATGAAGCCAATCGTGCCATGTACGAGCACGCGCGCGGCGCAATTTGTCCGGGCATTTCCGAATTGGAAATGTACAACCAGTTGCAGGCGGTCGCGACGGAGACTCTGGGAGAACGGCTGACCTACTTCGGCCAGGATTTTCAATGCAACTCGCCAGGCGGTCCTCCGCGAAACAGGCGGGCAGAACCGGGTGAGTTGTACATTCTCGACCTGGGCGTGGGTTTCAGAGGTTACCGGTCGGACAACTGCCGAACATTCTGTGTCGATTCGGAACCGGGTGAACAACAGCAGCGGGCCTGGGATGCCCTGGCCGCGGTTTTTCCAATTATCGAGTCCACCGTGCGTCCGGGAGCCAGTTGCCGGGACCTGTTTCACCACGTCGAACAACACCTGGCGGAGTTTCATCCCTGGAAATTTGGACATCACCTGGGACACGGTGTGGGACTCGCCGCACACGAAGCTCCACGTCTGAACTCCAACTGGAACAACACGTTCCGGGAAGGGGAGTTCTTTACCGTCGAACCAGGTCTTTACCACGACGATTTGCGTGGTGGCATACGGCTGGAACAGAATTATCGAGTCACCGACAGTGGTGTCGAACTGCTGACAGATTGGCCGTTGCAACTCTCCTGAACCACATCAATGCGGGATACCGGCGACGATTCCATCACGTGCCCCCTACCTGGCTTCCACCGGTGGCAGGCGCCGGGAAGCGAGACGGGAATCACGGAGCCTGTCATCCAGCAATCCTTGTAGGGGTCTTCGTTCTGCCTGGAAAGAGCAAACCAAAAGGCGCCGCTTGCTTGTCGATCACCACCCGAGGTTGGCGGGCGACAATCTCGCACATCCACAATAGCAGGCAGCAAACCAGGCCCAACCACTGAGTTCCGGGAATTGACCTCTTACCAGCATGCTACTCGGTTGTGGCGAAAAATGCGTCCCCAACCTATTGCCCTTAGAACCAGTAACGACAGGCCGGAAAAACACCGTCCACCGTCAATCAGCGTTCCGTTTTAAAACCTACCGGCTGAGCCACGAATTCGTCCTCGAAACTTTCACGACAGCGGTTTCCAGAGGACCGTTTTAGCAGGTCATTGTGTGGTGGAAACGCTTATCGTAAAACAGGAGAGTCTGAACCCGGGGTTAATAGATTCAGGCCCGGAGCATCGGTTGCTGATTTCCCCACGGCGCGCCAGCATCCTGATTTCGCGAGTCCGGTTCGCTCCCGCCGTTTGAATGATGACTTTCGACCGAGGAGAGGGTAAGTTGAGTTTCGGGAAAAATTTGTACCGGGCGTATTTCAGAATCCTGCGGACCATTCCCTGGACGAGGAATTGCACCACCCGCATCCAGTCCGGACCACTAAAAGGATATCGATTTGCCGTGGCGCCCGGTAATCCTTTTATCTTCGGTACGTACGAACTCGATTCCCTGACCAGTGTACTGTCGCAACTGAACAGCAAGGCAGTTGTTTTTGATCTGGGCGCACACGTGGGTTACTACTCCATGGCCCTGGCTACCAAACAAGGTGTTCAGGTCTACGCCTTTGAACCTTTCCCGACCAATCAGGCCCTGCTTGAGCGGCATTTAACTTTGAACCACGTTGAAAACGTCGAGGTCCTGCCCTACGCGGTCGCGGCTGAAGAGGGAACGGTGGAATTTTCCAATATCGACAACCCAACCGGAAACACCTACGTCACCCAATCGACCCATTTCCAAATGTCACACGGGGTGATCAGCGTTCCCAAGATTTCGATTGATCACCTGGTCATTGAAAAAAGCCGGTTACGGCCTCCTGACCTCATAAAGATCGATGTGGAAGGGGCCGAACACGACGTCCTGCTGGGGGCACGCCAGACCATCGAAAAGTTCCGCCCCATCATCCTGTTGGCAACCCACGACTTCCACCTGGAAGGTGTCAAAGACCAATGCCTCGAATTCCTACGGTCACGTGATTACCAAGTAAAACCGACCGACGAAGGAAAAAGCCTCCCGGGCCTGGAGGACTTTGTCGCCACCCCGAGTGAAATGAAGCCCGCCCTGTAAGATTCAGGCCGCAGTGATCAATCCCGTGTTACGGGGTGGTCCGGCCCGTGGCTCCAAGTGACATGAACGGCCCCGGCAGCCGGCTCGACTGCGATGATCATCACTGGCGGCCGCCGGCAAAAAGAAACGCCCTTCAGACCATGTTACCGCTCAGGCAACGATGTCTTGCAACACGTTGCCACCCAGATTGGTCAGTTGCCGCCAGCGACCCGCATGGAAGTACCGGAGTCGATCATCCTCCAGTCCCATCAGGTGCAAAATCGTCGCGTGCACGTCATGCACAGGTATGCTCTCACCCACTGCCCTTAAACCAAATTCATCGGTTTCGCCAGCCGTCGCCCCTGCCTTGACGCCACCGCCAGCCATCCACATCACCAGCGCATACTGATTGTGGTCACGTCCCGGTGTCTTGGAAGGGGGAATATTGTTCATGAAAGGCGTGCGTCCCATTTCAGAAGCCCACACGACCAACGTGTCACGCAACATTCCCCGCTGCTTGAGATCCTTTAATAAACCGGCAATCGGACGATCGACTTCCCCAGCGTGCCTGGGCATCTTTCCGCCGATGTCTCCATGGTCGTCCCAACTGTATTTTTTGTTTTCAACCCCGTGCACCAACAAGGTAAACCGGACCCCCTGCTCTGCCATCCGCCGCGCCAGCAGGCACTGTCGACCGAATCCAGCGGTCGTCGTGTTGTCCAATCCATACAGCTGCCTGGTCGCCGCGGTCTCCCGTGACAAATCAACAACTTCCGGCGCCTCCATCTGCATACGGTAAGCCAATTCGTAAGCGCTGATGCGCGCCTCCAGATCATTGGTCTCTTGACGCGCGGCAGCATGTTGCGTGTTAAGCCGATTGAGCAGATCAAACTCAAGGCGTTGTTGTTCCCGGGACATTCCAGCCGGTCGCCGGAGATTGATGACTGGCGAACCTTCAGATCGAAACAAGGTTCCCTGATAGGAAGCGGGCAGGAATCCATTGCCCCAGACATCGGCACCATTCATCGGGGCTCCACGTGGATCTTGAATGACCACGTAACCCGGCATGTCCTGATTGGAAGTGCCCAGCCCGTAATTGACCCACGAACCCACCGACGGATTGCCGGGAAAAATCGATCCCGTGTTCATGTGCAAGGTCGCCGGACCATGATTATTATTATCGATCTTGATACCATGTACGAAAGCCAGATCATCAACACACTTGGCCAGGTGTGGGAAAAGATCGCAGATGTAACGACCCGACTGACCGTGCTGTCCAAAACCAAACCGGGTAGGAAATACCACGTAGGGAAAATTTGACTTGCCTGCCAGTTCCCCCTTGAGATTGGACATTTTCGGCATCGCTTGGCCGGCGTATTTCTCCAGATTCGGTTTGTATTCAAAAGTCTCCAGCTGGCTGGCGCCCCCGGCCATGAAAACGAAGATGCAACGCTTCGCCTTCGACTGATGATGGGGTGGCCGGACAGCCAGCGGATTGAGCGACTGGTCGGCAGCCGAAGCGTCGCTGGCCAAAAGGTCTCCCAGTCCCAACAGGCCCAGACCATTGAACGCGCGGGCCAACAAGTCGCGTCGCGTCAATTTAAAACGCCGACCGAAGTCATGGATCATCGACATCTGATCAACCTTTTCACTCAGTCTACATAAATGAATTCGTTCGTATTCAGTAGGACCCGACAAAGACCGGCCAGTCCGGCCGACCTCGGCTGGCTGGCTGCGAACAAGTCCAGGGCCTGGTCTTGTTCACTCGAGGTGGGCGACCGCCCTAACACGAGCCGGAATGCACATTGGACTTGTTCCGCCCCGCCAGAACCGGCCTCGGCACGCACGCGTTCTACCAGGTACGGCAATTCGGTATTGACCAGCGGTCCATTGTACATGGAGAGCGACTGCAAAGCAGTCACGGAATTACGCCGTTGAGCGCAGGAATCGCTGACAACCTGCGCATCAAACGCATCCAGCAGAGGCATGTTCAGCGAGCGCCTCTGGAAAATATAAATGCTGCGTTTACGACTTTCGGGTCCGGTAGAAGTCTCCCAGCGTATCTCGCCCATGACCTTCTGACGCTCCGCAAGATCGTCGGGCAATGGCGGGAAAACTGGCAAACCTCCCAAATCCCGGTTCAGTCGTCCGCTCACGTGCAATATGCTGTCGCGAATCGCTTCCCCCTCCAAACGACGACGGCGAAACTTCCATAATAAATGGTTTTCTGTGTCGGCTTCCTGTGCTTTCGCATGGGTTCTACGAGACGTCTGTCGATACGTGGTGGAGACCAGCATCAAGCGTTGCAGCGACTTGATACTCCAACGCTTTTCAACAAAGCGGCGGGCGAGCCAATCGAGTAGCTCGGGATGCGTGGGTTCCGATCCCAGGTTTCCAAAATCGCTGGGAGTGGCAGCAATCCCACGACCAAAATGATGCTGCCACAGCCGATTCACCAGCACACGGGCGGCTAAAGGATTGTCCGGGTCCGCAATCCACTTGGCCAGTGCCAATCGTCGTCCACGAGTGGGCCATCGCCCGTATGGATCCAGGCGAATTTCGGCGGGCAGTTGGTGCCCGGTCAGCGCCACCGGAAAGCCGGGCCACACCCTTTCTCCCAAATTGTCATACTCTCCTCGCACCATCACATGGGACGCGGGAACACCGGGACCGAAAGGTGGTCCCAAGGAATGCGTGAGCGCGTAGGCCATGGGTCGCAGTCGCAGCAGCACATTTTTCAGGGTCTTCACACGTGCTTCATTTTTAGATTTTTCAGCGACCTCTATTTCCCGATGAATTTTCTTTTTCAAGCCCCGGATCCTCTGTTCCTGTCCGTGACGGTAAAACGGAGCCGGTAACGATTGGCCAATCTGGTAGATGTCGTCCGGGAGCGGGGCCGGTAACGCCACCGTGGCGAAAAACGCCTTCATTCGGTAGAAATCCTTGGTCGAAATTTCGTCGTATTTGTGGTCATGACATTGGGCACAACCGAGGGTGATTCCCAAAAACACCGAACCAACTGTCGACGTCATCTCGCTGAGCATCTCGTGGCGGGTTTTATCACCACGAGGCTCCGTAAACGGCGCCAAACGCAAAAAAGTCGTCGCCACGATACCTTCAGGGTCGGGAATGGGTAAGCGGGCGGGGCTGAGAACATCCGGCATCTCGTCGCCGGCAAGCTGCTGTGTGATAAACAGATTGAAAGGTTTGTCCAGGTTGAACGCATCGATGACGTAGTCACGGTAACGCCAGGCAAAATAGACTTCCGGGTCCCCTTCGTACCCAACCGTGTCAGAATAGCGTGCAAGATCAAGCCAAAACCGGGCCCACCGTTCACCATAGCCCGGATGGGCCAACAAGCGGTCGACCACGCGTTGTGGCGCCACCGGCGACGGGTCGTTCACGAACGCATCGATTTGAGACGAAGTGGGCGGCAGGCCAATCACGTCCAGGTAGACGCGCCGCAACCACGTCCGCCGGTCTGCGGGTTCCGCCGGCGGCAGGTCGTGACGCTCGAGTCGTTGAAGGATAAAGCTGTCCAACACACCGGTGGGCCACACCGAGTTATGCACTTGGGGTACTGCTTGTTGGAGAGGAGACTGATAGGACCAGTGCGAGCTCACCGGGACTTTTGAAGCCGTCCTCGAGTCGACAGGAGAATCTGCGCGTCCCGCGACGGTCGGCAATAACAAAACAAGTAAATAACCAGCTATGCGCATAACGACAAATCCTGACGACAAATCCGGGTCCGGCTCCTGCAAGTTGTCTATTATGCCAGTTACATCACCAAGAGGCAAGCAAAGGATCCCGCCCAGAGATACTTCAGGCAGGGAATTTTATGTGTTACAGCCGGCCCAAACCAAACATCTCTGAACCTGGATCATCATGCCGGCCCTCAAAGAGATCCGAAACAATTTCGCCAATCATCGAGGCAAATTTAAAACCGTGTCCCGAACACCCCCCCACTACGAGAACTTCGGAATGCTGCGGGTGAAAATCAATCAAAAAATTTCTGTCCGGTGTATTCGTATACAGGCATACGGCGTGGTCGAGGATCCTGCCGTTGGCCTCTGGCAGAAATCGCGTGAGTAATCGTCGCACGCTATTGATGTCTTCTTCTTCCAATGCACGGTTGACACTGTCCGGTTCGACCTGCGGACCACCATGATGATGAGCAACTTTCACTCCCCGCCCAAGATCCGGAAATCCATAAAAAACGTTTTCCATCCCATGTTCCCAGGAGAAAACAGGACAGCGCTCGGGTGCAAACCACTGCTGACGCGTCACGGGTTCCAACCAGATTTGTACCTGGCGTTCTACCCACAAAGGCAGGTTCAGTTCGGCCAAAAGTTGGCTGCACCAAGGCCCGGCACAAATTACCAGTCTTTGGGCACGGTACGTTTCGCGTTCAGAACGAACTTCGACACTGTCTCGATTCACGTCCCAGGTGTGCACCAGTTCATTAAATCTCAGTTCTCCGCCCAACTCAACCGTCCGCGACAACAGTGCCTCGATACACGCTTCAACATGCAGAATACCACCACTGGGCTCCCAAATTCCGCACATGCTAGGGTCTGGCTTGAAAAGTGGCCAACGACGTTCCAGTTCCAAATGGTCCAACTCTTGACATTGAATCGAGTGTCGGCAGAGACTGGCACGGGTCGACGTGATCAGTTGAGAATCGGGGGTTCCCATCAATAGCAGCCCTGTCCTGCTCAGGAGGGGTTTTCCGACGTGACGTTCTAACTCCTCCCAACCTGCATAAGCACGCTGTACGTAGGGCACGTACCGCTGGTCGTCTCCGTAAGCCATGCGAATGACTCGTGAATGTCCATGGCTGGACCCCTGCACATGGGGAGGGTGGAAGCGGTCCAGACCGAGGACCTTGAGACCGGCGCCGGACAAATGGTGAGCTACTCCGCTCCCCATGGCGCCAAGTCCCACGACAATCACGTCAAAATGGTTTTGAGCAGGCATTCGCAAGAGTTGTCCCAGCGGCTTGCCAAGTTCATAGTTGACTTACAATTGGAAACCGAACCCAAGTGTCACGTCGAGACCAAACGTTTCCAGTTCAACCTGGCCACACGGGCTCAGGCGAATTGCCGGAACCGGGCAGAAAAGAGGGCCTGTTTTTACCAATTTTTCAAACGTAAAAATTTCGGAAAATTGCGCCCCTATTGACTCGCAAAAACCCGCAATGCGGCGAACGACACTCTACCAACTCCCGGGAACGGACCGCCCCGTTACACCCTTCCAACACGAGGTTTACGTCAACGGGTCGGACGCCCCACAACCACCACTGGCGGTCGACCTGAGCAGTCCGGAGTTCGTGGTGGACCACTGGTTCAGCGGGAGTTTTTCAGTATCTCTAACATTATTTTCCCACCCCTGGCGAACCTCCCCTATCTCCTGTATTTTACCCCCTCTACCCCTCTCCCGCACTACGCCCCCTCCGTTTACATTGGTTTGTTCGACAACTCGAACAGTTCCTCCCTGTCACATTTCATTTCCTTTGAAAGGAAGCTGTCTGATGAATGCCATCTTTGCCGTTTGCCTACTTTCCGCAACGACAAACTCCGCGGTTTGGGAACCTCTGGTGTGGAAAGAACATTATGGTCAAGCGTTGCAATCTGCGCGTTCACACGGTCGGCCGTTGGTGCTTGTCATGCAAGACTCAAGTGATCCGCATCATCCGCTGCAGCAAATCAAGCAGGTTTCAGACAAAGTCGATCGGGAGTTGCTGGACCAATTCGAACTGTGCCGCGTCGATGTGACCACGCCACATGGGAAAAAAACAGCCCGGGCTTTCGGGGCAGAGAAGTTTCCCTACACGGTCCTGATTGGCAACAAGGGAAAAAAAATTGTGTTTCGCCGAGCCGGCCCCATGGCGCCGGAAGATTGGCAAAATACCCTGGCATCTCACCAAACCACCCAGGACCCTTCACTTTCCGGATCCGCGGCCCGCAGCTTCACCCGCACCAGGGCTGATGTGCCCCGCCGGTTACGTGCCACGCGCGTGGCACCACGGGCGTGCAAGAGGTGACGCCGCTAACCTCTCGACGTCCGTGTGACGTCGCCGGCTTGAATGTGGCTCTGTTACTTGCTAGTTTCCGCAAATGAAAGAGCTGCTTTTTTTTGAAGACCTCGAGGTGGGAAAAACCTGGGAGAGCACCGCGCGGACAGTGACTGAAGCCGATGTGGTCAATTTTGCGGGGATGACGGGAGACTACGACCCCCTGCATGTGGATCATGAATACGCAGCTCAAAGCCCGTATAAAAAAACAATCGCCCACGGCCTCTTGGGGCTCTCTTTGGTGGCGGGGCTGAGTAGTCAATGCCCGCGAATGTGCAACATTGCTTTTATCGAAATACGGCAATGGAAATTTCTGCAGCCCCTGTTCCCGGGCGACACGGTCCACGCGGTCACCGAGGTGACCGAACTACACGGTAAGGGAAAACGAAACGGCCGCGTGGTCTGGAAGCGAAAGCTCGTCAACCAGGATCAGGTGACCGTCCAGGAGGGAGTTTTTGAAACGTTGGTAGCCACCCGTTCAATCCAGCAACAGCAATGAGGCCTTAAAACAGGCTGGGACAACCCTGGATCCCCAACAGGAATTGTCCTCGGCTGCACGGTAGATACTCTGATTTGGACGCCTGCCGCACAAACTGCCAAGCATCGAGCCCGGCACATCTAAGAAAAAATCGCGCTGATTGATTCGTCGTGATGAATGCGCTTGATTGCTTCGCCCAACAGCGACGCCACAGAAAGCACTTTGATTTTTTCAATCTGCTGCTCAGCTGCGAGCGGAATCGAATCGGTAAGCACGATTTGTGAAACCGGGGATGCCTGCAGACGGTCTATGGCTGGACCACACAAGACACCGTGCGTGGCGGCAACAAAAATATCACGAGCCCCGGCCTGGCGAACCAACTCGGCAGCCCCACAAATGGAACCGGCTGTGCTGATCATGTCGTCAAATAAAATTGCAACCCGCCCGTCAATCGGTCCCCCGATCAGATTTTCCTGCTTGGTCTTTTCCGCGCTGCTCCGTCGCTTGTCAACAATGGCCAACCGGCCACCCAAGCGTTTAACGTGCCCCAGAGCCCGTTTGATACTTCCTTCGTCCGGACTGACAATCACAATGTCATCCTCCGTCAATCCAATTTTCTGGAAGTATTCGTTGAGCACCGGCGCCGCATAGAGGTGATCAACGGGAACATCAAAAAAACCCTGTATCTGGGCTGCGTGTAAATCCATTGTCAGGACTCGATCCGCTCCGGCCCGGGTAATCAAATTGGCGACGAGCTTCGCGGTAATGGGCACGCGTCCTTCGTCCTTGCGATCCTGACGAGCATAACCGAAGTACGGGATCACCGCTGTGACTCGATTCGCACTGGCTCGTTTACAGCTGTCAATCATGATCAACAATTCCATTAGATTGTGATCGACCGGCGGGCAGGTGGGTTGAATCAGATAGACGTCACGGCCCCGCACGTCTTCCAGAATCTTGCATTGAATTTCGCCATCTGGAAAATCCTCCAGATGAAGACTGGACCTTTCCAGGTGAAGAAATTCGCAAATGCGCTGCGAAAGATTCTCATTTGCCCGGCCACTGAATATTTTTAGTTCTCGCATTGCTCGTCACTGGTCCCCGCCAGAATTTCAAAATTAGTTAAAGCCTCTTGATGCCCGTTTCACGGCTAGGTTGCCTGTCAGGCCGACAGACAACACGGACACCTCCGTTGCTCCAGGGGGATCCGCTCACAGCGGTCCGGCCGGAATAAACGGGGCTGCTTCCTCTCTAACTCACTAGGCTAATCAACGTTCACCAATCATTCAAAGCAGGTGCAGGCCTCGTTGACGGCAAACAGAATGTCTGACCTACGTTCAAGTAGAACTTGTCCGGCAGGAGAAAGAAAGTAGGCTTTCACGTCCCCTTGAGAGAACCTAACAAAATGTTCCTCTGACGCCGGCGACTATTTTCGATTCCAGCTTCAGTACCCCATTTTCCTCATTTCCTCTTCGGCAACTCGCAACTGGTGGAAGTCATTGATACTGAGAGCTTCGCACGGCTGGAGTACATCCAACGCCCGTACGTCTTTCCCTTCGGTTTTCAGAATTCCGGGGCAGTCGGTGATGTAATATTCGCCTTGCTGGTTGGCGTTGGTAAGCTGGCCCAGAGCGTGTTGGAGTTCTCTGCAGTCAAACACATACGTGCTCATGTTGATTTCGCTGATCTGGCGTTCTTCCGGACTGGCATCTTTATCTTCCACAATGGTGACAAAATCACCTTCCGAATCACGGACAACTCGCCCGAATCCACGGGGATCCTCCTGATGACACGACCCCAGTACACAAGCAGGTCGCTTTTGGTGAAACAATTCCAACAAGGAATTCACCGAACTCGGCTGAAGGAGAGGAGAGTCTCCGGTGACAATCAAGACGGCGCCTTCGTGCTCGGCCAGTTGCTGTCGACAAACTTGTACGGCATGTCCCGTTCCTAGCTGCTCCGTCTGATCGACGAACTCCACTCCGAGCCTCCCCTTCAACGTCTGGCGAACCAGATCAGCACGATACCCAACCACAACAACCACTTTATGAACGCCTCCTTCCACAAGGGCGTCCAGTACAAACTCAATCATCGGTCTTCCGCAGATCTCCACCAAGACCTTCGGCAAATCCGATTCCATGCGCGTGCCTTTTCCTGCAGCCAATACAATGGCAAGTGTTTCCTTCATGGCAATTGGTGATCCTCTCCCACGCAGCCGACTGAACAGTCATTTCTATCATAGACACCGCTGAGAGTTTTCAAATTGGCAAACCCCACTGACAGGCTGCCTTTCGGGAAACCACTCGAACTGTGTTCGACTCTCCGATTCTACTGAAACGCCCCAACAGGATCCATCCTCGCAACGTGTAACCTGGAGGACGTGGCTCGCACCCGGACCCATGATGTACAACGTTCCGTATGTCAACAGTGCCGCTCGAACCTGCCGGACACGCAGGACGCAGTAAAAAGTCAAAAATTCAACGTTTCTTTTTCCAACCTTCCACAGAACGATCACTTCCCACAAAGGCGCGGAGGGACCAAGTGGTCAGGCCAACGGCTGCTGGCGGCCGTGGCTTCCCAAACGAGTGCAGGCGGGGCGACGGGCTCCGTTGACCGGGTGGCCGGGAGAAACCACAGCAGACAGGTTGACCATTTTCTACCGGTCCGTCGACCCGTGCCCGTCATGCTGAAAAAAAATGCTGTCACACTGCGGAACGCGACGCTTGACATCACAGCCTCACACGCCCCTTGAATTATCCGCCGGGGGAAATATGCTGGGACAACGTTTGTGTGATTCGAGGACGCCGAATCGGCTGGTCGATCGGCCGACAGCAGCGCCGGAAATGATTCGCCCGAGCCACCCTGGTGTCGTCAAAGACCCGCATCCCCGGTCACGGATCGGACAGGCACCACGGGAGATTTCCGGCGGGTAAGCGCCAGTTCGTGGTCGCCAGCGACTCGTTAACCGTCAACTTTGGGCCAGATGCGACCTCCTCGAGGCTTTATGAGCCGCCAACCTGGGTTTTACTAGTTACTGCAATTCTTTCTGACCCCGCATTTCTGACACGACAGAGTTGTCTTATTTTACCGGCACCCACGTCTCACCTTTTTACCACAAGAACACTTTTTCGATGCAACCAGCAAAATTACTTCGCGAAAAACTGGCCGGTCATGAACTCGTGTCGGGAATGATCGTCACCGACCACCTCTGGCCACAACTGGTCGAAATTGCCGTGGAAAGCGGCCTGGACTACCTGATCATCGACACGGAGCACCTGACTCATCCGGCAACCCTGGTGGCGGAGGTATGTGCTTTGGGACGCCTGACAAACTTTCCCGTTTTGTTGCGCCCGCCCTCCAGCGGAGAGATGGATATCCGAGCAGCGATGGATGTGGGACCGTGCGGTCTGCTCTTGCCTTGCATCGAAAGCGCCGAACATTTAAACCGCGTCCGCGAAGCCGTCTACATGCCACCGCGCGGTAGTCGGAGGCCCGGTGGCCCTGGAAATCGCTGGGTTTCCCACACAGGTGTCGATTACGAATTGTTTCGGTCCCACGTGGAAGACCACCTGATCATTATCCCGCAGGTCGAAACGATGGAGGCCCTGTCGTGCGCCCAGGAAATCGCTCAGCACGAGCTCACCACGGCTCTCGGTATCGGTCCCTACGATCTGTCTGCCCAACTGGGTATCTGCTGGAAAGGCCTGGACCATCCGACAATGAAACAAAGCCTGGAACAGCTCCGTGCGGCTGCCCAATCCGCAGACAAGCCCTTCTGGATGATTGGAGCGGGCGAAGTGCTGGTGGAAAAGGGGTTCCGGTTCATTTGTATGGGCGAGGCAACTGGACTGTTCCAACTGGCCCTACGGACTCAGGTCAATCGCCTGAAAGAGCTCCACACCTGAGGTGTTTCCAGCAAGCGACGCCAACACTTTCAAATACCCCGGGGAACTTACAGGTGATCTCAGACCTTGAAAACGGAAAGTATTTGCAGAACGATTCACCGTTAGATAGTCCCCCGACAAGCCATCCATGCGATTCGGGCAGCCTCATCCGGCCTGCTCCTACGTCGGAAAGCTGCGCTCAGTTACCCACCCAGATCCCGAAACGTGACGACAACGCCTGTTGCCCGTCGCATTCCACCAGAAAGGACCCTTTATGCCCACGCAAGCAGAACCCACCGTTCAAAAGCTCTTCGATCTGACTGGAAAAGTCACTCTCATCACCGGTGGAACGGGCTGGTTGGGAAGTTCCTTCAGCGCGGCTTTGGCGGAAGCTGGTGGCACGGTGGTGATTTCCAGCCGTGACGCGGACCGTGCCCGGGTGGCGGCCGAAAGCCTTCCCTCGCCTGCTGGTGCCCACCACCACGGCGTCGCTCTCGATCACACCGATGCGACTTCGATTGCCGACGGATTCCAGGCCGCGGTCGAGACGGCCGGCCAGGTCGATATTCTGGTCAACAATGGTTTAGATCCCATAGGAAACGACTTGACCGACTGCACCTTTGAGCAGTTCGCCCGACATCAAGCCAATACGGCCGGTTATTTCGAATTGGCGCGTCTGCTACGGAACCACATCGTGCAGCGAGAGGCAAAAGGCAGCGTCATCTTGTTGGGGTCCATGTACGGTCAGGTAGCTTCCTATCCAGATGCCTACGAAGGGATCACACCAGCCAGTCCTGTTGCTTATCACGCACACAAAGGCGGCGTGATCCACCTGGCCCGGCACCTGGCCGCCTACTACGCCAAGGACCGGGTACGGGTCAACTGCATCAGCCCCGGACCGTTCCCTCCCGACAGAGTCAACCAGGACATGGTCAAACAACTATGCACCAAACTGCCCATGAAGCGGATGGGAAAGCCCTACGAGCTAAAAGGCACGCTGTTGTTACTCGCCAGCGACGCAGGCAGCTACATCACAGGCCAAAACATTACCGTCGACGGTGGGTGGACCAGTTGGTAGGGCCTCTTCCCGAACGTCACAACCTGTTCCGGAACAACGCCGGCTGGACAATCACGCCGGTCATGGTTCCTCGATACGGTACAAGTGCGTTTTGGTGCGCAAATAGAGCGCCTTGCCCAGGGCGACTGGGGAGGCCATGAAACCGGCATCCAGTTGATTACGAGCCAGTTCCTTGTATTTTCGGCCGGGAGCAATGACCCGAGTCTCACCCGCCTGGTCAAATAGATAAATGCGTCCCGGGACATGGAGGATCGACGCAGAGAATTTTCCACCGATTCGCTTGTGCCAGATCATTTCAGCAAGCCTGGTATCGATACAGGACACAATCCCGTCATTGCTGCAACGATAGATCAAACCGTTGACCAGTACCGGCGAACTGTGCTTGGCAACAAATCGATCGATTTTCCAGCGGACATGACTGCTGGTGACATCACCCCGACCTCGCGGATCAATGGCATAGAGCGTAGGAGATGCGCCGGAACCACTGTTCATGTACACACGGTCTCCATCGAACAAGGTTCGGCCAGCCGTCGAGTGCCCGGTATTCCGGCACTGCCAGATCTCTTTACCCGTACGGGGATGATAAGAGTAAAAAGCTTTGGCGCTTGGACTCATTAACTGGAGTTGTCCATCGACCCGAATGACCAGAGGTGTGTTGTAGGCTTTGCGGTGATCTCCATCAGCCTTTGGCTTCCCATCCTCCCCGAGATCTCCGTAGTCCGTCGAACGCTCCGTCCTCCAAACGGTCTCTCCCGTCGTCTTGTTGAGTGCCACAATGTAATGATAATCACTGCCGTCCATGTGAAAAATCAACAGATCTTCAAACAGAACCGGCGACGAAGCGGGGCCTCGAAAATGATTACACGGCAAATCACGCCGCTGCCACAAAACCTGGCAGGTTTCTGTATCGAGGCACGCGGTCCCGTAACTACCAAAGTGAACGTACACCCGTCCCTGTTCAATCACCGGTGACGGTGAAGCATAACAATTGAGGTCGTTGCCGAGTGGACGCGGATGCTCGACGTCAAATATTTTTTTGTCAAATAAAATCCTGCCATCCTGACGGTCAACACACACGGCATACATCTGCTTGCCATCTTCGCGGGCTGTCGTCATCCAGATCTGGTTCCCGAAAATCACTGGAGTCGACCAACCTTTGTCGTGGACGGGCGTCTTCCAACGGACGTTTTTCGACGCGGACCACACCAGCGGTACATTTGCATGTGGTGCATGACCATTCTGTGTGGAGCCTCGATATTCGGGCCAGCTATTCAGGCTCTGACCATTGACCATCAACAGAAAACTTAACCATTGCGCCGCACCCAGTGAACTCAACATTCTGACACCTCGACAGCAAAGTTTTTGAAAGAATCACAAAATGACTAACTGTTCATTCCTGCTCTTGATGGATCGTTTGCATTAAAAACGACGACCGCAGTGGAAGAACTAAAGTCCCCGAAACAAACAGTGCCACTCCAATCAAGATGAACGTCTGCGTCTGGCCCAGTGCTCTCAGGCTCCATTCGGCCAGTCGCGGACCACACATCGCGGGTACCCAGGTACCACCCAAAACGATCGCCGATGCCAGGTGTGTACGGTGGGGCAACATCCGCTGTGCCAAGGAAATGCCGACAGGGACCATGGAGAACATACCCACACCCACTAAAAAACAGACCGCGTAGCCCCAGTCGACCGGGAGAAACGCCAAACTTGCAGCCAGTGGCGACGCGGCGCACGGCAACATGACAAGCGGCCATTTTTCTCGCCCGGACCGGACCAGGAAGCCGGCACACAAGCCACCCGTCGCGGCTCCGGCCATGACACAGGCATTCAGACTGCCCACCTGCGGAGCGGAAAAGGTGGCCAGCTTCTCCGTCGTCCAACCCGGATACTGCAGCTGAATTCCACCCTGGACCCATCTTACAAAGACATAGACCAAAGCTAAATGGGCCGTGAATCGGATCACGGTGGCCATGTAGACCAGCATCACAACCAGCCAGCGAGTCCCGATGTCGTGTACCGGCAGCCGTTTTACAACGGTCAATGAACCACGGTGCCGTACCCGCCGTACCGCCCAAAGAAACAATACTGCCAGCAGGCACCCCGGAATGACCAACCAGCCAAGAAAGTTCACACCACCGCTGGCCGCAACCAGCCTGGGCACCAGGAACGCACCGAGGACACCACCGCTCATCCCCGCAACAAAAAAGAACGCAACTGATATCGTTCGCCTTTCTTCTCTCAATTGTCCCGCCGCGGAAACAGCGGCGGGATGAAACAATCCGATACCAACCGCGCCAAAAATGTAAACGATCCACAGGGTGGCTGGCTGACCGACCCAACCGATCGCCCCGATTCCTATCGCTGCCAGAACACCTCCCAGACCACCCAGCACATAGGTTCGCAGCCGATCCGCAATCAAAGCAGAAAGTGGCTGAGACAGCCCCGCGGCGACTGATCCTGCACCCAGAAGCCAGGCGGACTCCTGTGGCGACAAGTCGTAGATCGCTTCCACAACTCCCAATGTCGATGGCAGTACCGCGGCACACAGGTCCACCCACACATGGCAGCCCAGAATGGCGGCCAGAGGTAACGCCCAGGAAGATACAATTCCCACCGATTTTTCTTCAAGCGACGCGGCAACTTGTGTCATAGCGGGAGCGATGGAAGCAGGATAATGGTACCTACGGTGAGTCCTTCAAAATGTCCTGCTACTTTGCTTGACTCGCTGGAACAATTCCCGGCCTTTTCAACAACGGAAAGAATTCACCAAAAACGTCGGCAGCAAAACTCGCAAACGAATCAGACACTCGTGGCGCACGGTTCGGTTTTCAGGTTTAACTCCCTGCGAACATACCACGGCAGGTCAACTGTTTCAAACCACACCTGCTTCCCCACCTCTTCGTGTGCCTTCGCTCAACCCGGCAGTGAAAACAGCCTGTGACCTCAAAAGAGTTGCCCACTTCTGTTTCCCGCATAGGCCCACCGGCCACCGCGACAAAAGTCCGGCTGAAAACGTTCTCTTTGGCCGATCGGGCAGCGGACGAGTATTTCAAGGGTACATGGCCTGAGAGTCTTCTCGGTGCCGCAACGGTTCGGGTTGTCTTGGCCACACCAGAAATTTAAAATGGAAGCATACCAATTTCGACTGAAAAACTCGCATCAAGACAAGTGGTTCGTTGTAATTTGAAAGTTGGTTGCTGATACTGGATAGGTGCCGAAATGGAAGTCTCGCTCCCTGCCGGTCCCATCAAATACGACCCTTTCTCCGCGGTGGGAGTCGGAAAGGTCATTTTTTTGTGGGCAGTTTCATCAAAACAGCCGTTTCGTTCGGTCGGTGGAGCAGCACACATGCCCCGATCAGCCATGGATTCGAGTTCCTGAAACCGATAGCAGAACAGTGGGAAGGTTCTAAGGAGACGAGATGATAAATCACAAGCCCGGCAATTCGCGTCGCCAATTTCTGAAAAACAGCACCGCCACCGTGGCAGGGACGACGCTCGCCGGTAGTCTCACCAACCTCTCAGCGACGGCGCATGCGGCGGGCAGTGACTGGTTAAAAGTAGGGCTCGTCGGTTGTGGGGGTCGTGGCACGGGTGCCGCGTTACAAGCGCTGCGAGCGGACCCGCATACAAAACTGGTCGCAGTTGCTGACGCTTTCCAGGAAAAAATTGACGGTTCGCTGAAAACACTCCGCCAACAGGAAGAAGTCGCCTCCCGGGTTACCGTTGACCCCAGCCATCAATTTGTGGGTTTGGACTCGTATCAACATGTTATCGATGCCGTCGACGTGGTTCTCCTTTGTACGCCACCCGGGTTTCGCCCCGTACATTTCGCCGCTGCGGTTGAGGCGGGGAAACATATCTTTACGGAAAAACCAATGGCGACCGACAGTGCGGGAATTCGGTCCGTCATACAATCTGTCCGGCTCTCGAAGGACAAGGGATTGTCGGTTGTGTCTGGTTTCTGCTGGCGATACAGCAACCCGAAACGAGCGCTGTTTGAAAAAATCCACGATGGATCCATCGGAGACGTGCGGTCCGTCTTTGGCACCTACTACACCACCCCGGTCAAGAAAATGCTCCCCGTGGAATCCCGGCCGGATGGAATGTCCGATCTCGAATGGATGGTTCGCAATTGGTACAACTTCACCTGGCTTTCAGGGGACGGACTGGTGGAACAGGCTTGCCACACTGTCGATTGGGTTTCCTGGGCCTACGGGGACAAAGTGCCTGTCAGTTGTACTGCGGTGGGTGGACGACAGATCCCGTCTGCCGGTGGAAATATCTTCGACCACGTGGAGGTGAACTACCTGTGGGACAACGGAGCCCGTGGCTTTGTCGTTCATCGACAGATCGACGGCTGCTACGGAGAAAACCAACTCTACGTCCTGGGTACCAAAGGCAACGGGGCACTCACGCGCCACAGCCAGATTAGCGATCTGACGGACCAGCGCGTCTGGAAGTACGACGGATCGGTCAATAGCATGTATCAGGCCGAACACGACGCACTCTTTGCCTCGATTCGTTCGGGAAACCCCGTCAATCACGGAGACCGCATGGCCAACAGTACGATGATGGCCATCATGGGTCGTCTGGCAGCCTACACGGGTGAAAAAATCACCTGGGAAATGGCAATAAACTCCCAGGACACACTCGTCCCAGCGATCACCGACGGCTGGAACACTCCTGTCGTTTCCCGCAAAATTGCTCAACCGGGTACGGTGCGATATGTGTAGAAAAAGAACAAAAACTATGCACCATCGGGTTTCATCCCGTGAAACCAGGTGCCCTGATTCCTGGAGAACAGCGCATGCGAATAACTGACGACATCGTAAAAGACCAGGACTTGCTACGGGCAGTGTCCGACCCGGAGGCCCTCACAAAGCTCGGAACGTATAACTGGTGGGATGGTTGGTGGCGCTGCGACCCACGAAATGCTTTTGAAGAGTTAATACAGTTGCTCTGGAACGATCAGGGGCTACCGGAAACGGTGGCCGGATTCGAGTACTGGAACAACGTCAACCAGGCCACAGGTGGAGTCGGTTGGCACCGAGATTGTGACGAAAAAACTCGCGCTGCCAGTGGCAGAGTGATCACGCCGATGGCCGGACAGGTTTATTACATGCATGTCGAGAATCTATCGGGCGGATTTTTAGAAGTCAGTGACGCCCAAAACATGTCCCTCATTTCCTCGGAAACTCTGGAGCGAGTTCGTCCGAAAACAAACCGGATGATCTACCATGATCCCAGCCTGCTGCATCGTGTTTCACCGGTGCATGCAGGACTTCGCCACGCGTTTTTGGCCAACGTCTGGAATTCCAAACCCGCTACTTTTGACTTGGGTGATTGCGTCGACGCTCAGTTTCAACCCGTTTGAGTTCCCGTTCTCACTGGCAACCGTCGAGCCGTTCGACACTTTCGTGCCAGAATGTGCAATTGAACGATCTGCGACTGACCTGGAACTGATCGCCGACACACAAACTAATATTTTCGAAGGTGAACCATGCAAGAACCAATCGCCTACTTGAAAGGCAAGTTTGTCCCCGCGTCAGAATGTGTTCTTCCGATCTATGATTTGGGCATCGTTCTCGGAGCAGCCGTCACCGATTTTCTGCGCACTTTCCATCAACGTCCTTATCGAATGGAAGATCATGTCCAGCGATTCTACCGGTCCTGCAAATATGCGAGGATCGATCCACCGGTCGATTTGCAGGAAAGCATCGCCATCTCGGAAAAGCTTCTGGCAGAAAACGCAAAACTGGTACCTGGCGCGGAATTAGGACTGGTGTATTACATGACGGCCGGAGAAAACACCGTGTACGCCGGAGCTTCCGGTGTCCCGGAGCACCCGACGCCGACCTATGTACAACACACGTTTCCGACGCAGTTTCATCTGTGGAAGAATGCTTTTTTGCACGGCGTACACTGCGTCACACCCGCACCTCGCCATTGGCCACCGCAGTGTCTCTCTTCCAAAATCAAGAACCGCAACCGGCTTCACATGTGGATTGGAGAACAAGAGGCGCACGTGGTCGAGAAGAATGCCATGCCCCTGTTTTTAGACATCGACGGAAATGTCACCGAAACCGGCGGTTCCAATTTTGTAATCTTTCGCGACGGGCAGGTGGTGTCACCTCGTCGTAACAACATTCTCTGGGGCATCAGTTTGACGGTACTCTCCGAAATCTGCGCCGAGTTGGGAATCCCTTTCGTCGAACAGGACATCCAAACCTACGACGTCGTCAACGCCGACGAGGCCTGGATTCCAACAACTCCCTACTGCCTTGGCCCGGTTGTTCGCATCAATGGCGTGCCGATTGGCGATGGTCAACCTGGCCCGGTATGGCGCAAATTGCTCGACCGCTGGAGTGAGATTGTAGACAAGGACATCTACCGCGAGACTGCAGAAGCGTCGCTTTGAACCGCAGAACGACCTTCATGTACGATATCGCTCGCCTTACCGATCCAGTACCTGACCTCGTCCCCTGGCTTCCAGCAAGGATGAACCGGTAACCCCGATTTCCTACATTTGACGGCCCTTCTCCCCTCAAAACACGACCTCACCTCTGTGGCGTCGCGCCAAATCCCGGTCCCGGCATCTGTTTTGAAAACTTGTGGGATGATATACCTGTGAGTACGGACGTTACATGCCTGTGGCTGACGCAAGCGGCATCACGGAGTCACCGATACGGAGGACTGGTACTGTGTTATTCGAACAATTACGCACACGTGAATCCCAGGGGTGTCCTATTCGAGTGGGTGTGATCGGTGCCGGCACGTTCGGCACTCAGATCGTGGCACAGACGTGTCAGATGCAGGGCATCAGAATCTCTGCGTTGGCAGAATTGGACCCGGCGCGCGCCCGCAAGGCCCTCACTCTCGGTGGAATTCAAAGTGAACGCATCCTTGAAGTAGAAACCAGCTCTGCCATCAACGACGCAATTCGTAACGATTATCCCGTGATCACTACGGATGCGAATGTTTTGATGGAGAGCGAGATCGACGTGGTGGTCGAGGCCACTGGCCATGTCAACGTGGGTACCACGCACGCTTACCGGGCAATCGAAGCGCAAAAACACGTGGTCATGGTAACGGTTGAAGCCGATATCGTGGTAGGACATTTGTTGAAGCAAAAGGCTGATGCAGCCGGAGTCATGTACAGCATGGCTTACGGCGACGAGCCAGCCCTGGCCTGCGAGTTGTGGGACTGGGCACGGGCCCTGGGATTCCGAGTGGTGGCTGCCGGCAAAGGAACCCGGTTCCTTCCGTCGTTTCGCAAATACAATCCGGATGACGTGGCAGAGCAGTACGGATTTACAGGTGACGATTACAACGCCCAGATGTTTGGCTCCTTCCTCGACGGCACAAAGCACGCGATTGAAATGGCGGCCCTCTCCAACGCCACGGGATTAGTGCCCGACGTGCGCGGCATGCACTTCCCCTCTCCCGATCTGCGAGAAATCCCCGATGTGCTGTGCTCAACCGAGAAGGGCGGAATCTTGCAGCAGGAAGGAGTCGTGGAGGCCGTCAGTGCGATCCGGCCGGACCAGTCGGAGGTGGAGCGGAACCTGCGTGGCGGATTATACGCTGTGATCGACGCACCGGCAGGATTCTCGGTCGATTCGCTCGCATCCTACGGCGAAATCATCGGTATGATCACCAGTAAAAAAAGTAATTATGCCATGATCTATCGGCCGCAGCACTTCATCGGCCACGAGATGCCGATCACTGTGGCACGGATGATGGTTTGGGGTCAGACTTGTGGTGCGGCAGTCACCAAAACGGCTGACGTGGTGGCCGCCGCCAAACGGCCGTTGGTACCGGGAGATGTGCTGGACGGTGAAGGCGGATTTACGGTGTATGGCCTGATCGACCGGACCGACACCGCACAACGGGAACAGCTTGTGCCGATGGGGCTCACCCAGGGAGCAAAGGTTACGCAGAATATTCCCGAGGATGGCATGATTACCTACAACAACGTGGATGTGGCTGATTCCCTGCCATATCGACTGCTGCAAGAGGAAGCACTGACCGGCGCCGGTTGATCAAAATGCTTGTCGGCGTTCGCCCACCCGTTCCAAAGACTTGAGCTGCCCTCACCGGAAGAGCATGTTTCTTCATCCGATGGTTCAAGCGTCAAGAGTCCAACTCTTTGCCAACTTCCGCCAGTGAGTCGTCGATCAACGCCACGATTTCATCAACATCTGGTCGGCTGACGCAAAGTGGCGGGGACAAGTTGATGATTACATTTCCGTGAGCGCGGAGCAAGAGCCGACGTTTCTTAAAGGCGGCCATCAGCCGTCGCGGAATTTTCTGTTCTACGGGAAAGCATGCTTTGGTCTTCCGATCAGCTACTAACTCCATCGAAAGCATCAGGCCGATGCCGCGCACGTCCCCAATCATCGCGTGTTTCTCTTGCAGAGCCTGCAAGTGGCACCTGAAATAAGCTCCCACCTCCCTGGCATTTTCCACCAGCTTTTCGCGTTCGATAATCTCAATGTTCTTCAGGCCGGCGGCTGCAGGAACGGGATGTCCGGCAGCGGTGAACACATGTTGGAAACACCTGCCTTCACCGGTAAATTCATCTGCGATTTCCTGACGTGCAATGGTAGCTCCCAGCGGTAGATACGTGCTGCACATTCCCTTCGCCATGGTGATGAGGTCGGGCACAACGTTCCAATGTTCAACGGCGAACATCTTGCCGGTGCGGCCGAAACCCGTGATGACTTCATCAGCGATCAGCAAAACGCCATAACGGTCGCAAATTTCGCGCAGTCGTGGCCAGTACCCGTCGCCCGGTACAATCGCACCCGGCCCGCTGGTGACCGGCTCGGCAATGACTGCCGCCACGGTTTCCGCGCCATGCGTCTGAATGAGCTCTTCGATGGCGGTGGCACATCTCGTGGCACATTCCGTAGCATTTGAGGATTCGTATTCACAGCGGTAGCTGTTGGGTTGCGGGGCGTGCAGCACACCCGGATAAGACGGATCGTAGTCGCTCAGCACAGTCCCTTCGGCGGATCCCAACCACAGGACACCAGCGGTTGCTCCATGATAAGAACCACGACGGCTGATGATCTTGTGACGATTGTTTTCGCCGCGCCGGTGATGGTAGGCACGAGCAATTTTCAGCGCGGTCTCATTGGCTTCCGAGCCGCCACTGGAGAGAAAGGTTCGAGATAAGCTACCGGGAGTGATCTGGGCGAGTTTGGCGACCAGACGGATCGTGGGCGGGTTGGCAGACCGCTGTGGGAAATAGGAAATCTGCCGCATCTGCTCGTAGGCCGCCTCGGCAATTTCCTGTCGACCGTACCCCACATTGACCGATGCATAGCCGGCATTGGCATCGATCCAGGAGTTGCCTTCACTGTCGGTGACTCGCATCCCCTGTCCTTGAACCATGATCAGTGGTTCGCCCTCGAGGGCGACTTGCGCCCAATCGGCGCTGTGCATCCACAGGTGTTTCTCAGCCAAGGAACGTAATTGTTCTGTTTCGGTAGCTGTCATACCCCAGTTTCTCAATTGTTTGAAAACGGCCGACACACAGGACTCTTTGGTTCAGATTCGTCGCGTTCAAGACTCGCTTTACCTGGTGCGATGTTCTTAATGTCGATTTTGTGTTGGCCTTGATGCTGGCGTGCTTTACGATGATAACATACGCGAGTAAGCTGAAGGAGGGTGTGTTCGCCCCTCCGCTTCAAGCTCTTTCGTCTTGTCACCACGAGACTGAGGAGTTTCGCCAGACAAGGCAACACGCTGCCATCCACTACTGCTGGTGGACACCTCACGACAGGCCTAGACCTGAATTTTTCATTACCTGCCCTGAACTTTATTGCGTGCAGCAAAGGTTCCTATGATGAGTCCCAAATCAAGTGACTACCGTTCATCCGGCAGCCGGACCGATTTTCCGGATTACCGGACGCGAAGGAATTTTCTGACAAAATGCTGCGGCACTGTAATCGGCGGAACCTTGACAGCCAGCGTGTCCAGTGCCGCAAAAATTCGTTCCGATCGACTCGTGCGATTCGGTAAGACCGACCTGTATGTAACCCGTTATTGCCAGGGTACCGCCTTCCGCCAGGTTCCACGCGACGATCGTCCCGAGGGACGTGCCATCCTGCACCGCTGCCTGGACGTGGGAATCAACTTTTTTGACAGCGCAGAAGCCTATGGCTGGGGTGGTTCCGAAACGGTTCTGGGCCGAGCCATTCGAGGACGTCGCGACGAGGTCGTTCTCTGCACCAAAGCCGCACCCAGTTCGGCACCCGTACAAGATCCGGATCCTAACAAGTTCAAGCCCGGCGGTCTCGTCACTTTCAGTGAGAAGATTCTGTTCGAAAAACTGGAAGGCAGCCTGAAACGACTGAGGACCGACCATGTAGATCTGTACCTGTTCCACGACTGGGACGGGACCACGCCAGCTGATCTGCTGGCCGAATGGATGGACAAACTCGTACAATCCGGAAAGACCCGCTACTGGGGAGTCTCCAATTTTTCAGCCCAACAGGTCGCCCGCTTCTGTGAGATCGCCGGGGCTCGAATCGGCCAGTCTTCCATCGCAGGAACCGAGGATTACTATCATATTGCCGTGGGCGAACGTCACGATCCTGAACTGTTCAAGGTCATCCGCAATAACCATCTGGGAATGCTGGCCTTCAGCCCCCAAAATGAGGGACAACTCTCTCCGGGCCGAGAGGACAAACTCGGCAAAGCAAAAACACCCATCGTCCGAGCCCTGGACAAGGTGGCCCGCGAGCTGGGTGCCACCCGGCCCCAGGTCTGTATCGCCTGGGTTCTGTCACATCCGGAGGTCACCAGCGTTTTAGGAGGTGCCGAATCTCCTGAACACGTTGAAGAAAACTTTGGCGGCACACAACTGGAACTGCCACCCGACGCTCTGGCCATGCTCAACGCCGTCAGCAAGAAATATCTTCAACACCGGCTGAAGCGTATCGAACAAGTCCAAGCAGAAAAAGCGCAAGCTTCCAATTGAAATTCTTCGCCCACGAAGATCGACCGACAACGTCGAACCCGGTACGGAAAGACGTCAGTTTCTGCAGTGGGGATTTTCAGTCACTGTATCGTAAACGAAAACAGCTGGCAGTTCCGCAGGTAGAATTTCAGACGGATGACTTTGCCTTTCAGTCCCGCCAACGAGGCCTTTCGCCAACTCATTTCGTGCCGAACTGAATCGCCGTCAAAAATCGCGGAATCACTTTTAGCAAATCCGTCATACTGCATTTCCTGCTCGTCGATCACTGCCACAGATATCAAACCACCACGAGCCGCGGCGTTGATTTTCAGGGAGTCACCGGCACAAACAAACGGCCTGGTCACCAAGGTTGCCGGAGATTCTCCCGCGTCGACTGACACGAACCCGTCCAAACGCAGTTTGGCCAGGCAAATGGGACCACTGCGACCGGTTGGTCCGTGTTCCACCGGACAGGGTGAATAGTAAAACCAGAGTTCGTCGTCAACCATCACCGGCGCATTGGCCACATAAATTTCTCCCGCATCCATGCTTCCCGGGGGACCGTTCGGCATGAACGGTTCGCGGTCGGCGACCCGTTCCCATGAAATACCGTCACGACTGACGGCCAGTTGGACATCGATGTTGCCAAAAATTCTGACATGAGGTTCTTCCGGATACGTGTGGTAGGCTAACAACTGTCCCAGGTAGAGTCCCTCGTATTTAAAGACCGGCATGTTGTAGAACTGCAGGCCAGGCGGATCCTGCTCGTCGGGAACGAGTACTTCTTGGGGATCACTCCAGTGAATAAAATCATCGCTCACCGAGCGACCGATCCTGCGAGTCGTGTTTCCTCCGTGAACCGACGGCCGACAGTAAGCAACATATTGATCATGAAGTTCATCCCAACCAAGCAAGGTGTGCGAATCGCTGACCTTGCTGATAACCGGATTTCCTGCGTGCTTGGTCCAGTGCAATCCGTCGGGTGAAAAGGCGATCGAAACACCATCACCCTCATTCGAAGTGCCGTCAGGATCGAGTGACTCGTAAAAGAGTGATTTGTAGAGACGATTGGGGTCGGGGTCCCGGTCATCCCGAATGACATTGGCAGCGGAAGCATTGAACACAACCACGTTGTTGTCCGTGGAACCACGGTAGTCCACAATGCCCAGATTCGGCCGCTCCCAGAAAATGCCGTCCCCGGAGGTCGCGTAGCAGATGCTGTAGAGCAACCTCTCCGGATCAAAACCGAGGTGGGCCCAGCGGGTCTCATTTTTCACACCCATCGGGCTGATGCCCATCTCGCCCAGGCCTGTGTACCACATACGGAACTGCCCCGTCTCCGTGTCATGGCAGACCGTCCCGTACAACTCCATTCTTCCTTCCCACGGATAAAGCGGAAACATCAGCGGATTTCCCGCATACCTGGCGGGCTGATGAAGCGTGCGACTTGCGCCGTTTAGTTGCTGAATGATGACATCATCAACAAACAGTTGTCGACGGGTGCCGATGAAGAGGGGCTGATTTTGGCCGTTCATCGTGTGCTCGTTTCCGCGTGATGCGGAGTGAATCAGATTCCTGTCCAACCTGGTTCCCGGATCCGCCAGCTCCAAAAAGGGGGAGACAGCGGGCCCCCGACACGTGGGGTCACACCTTAAGAAACACCTCAAGTTTCAGGACAGAATTTTTCGGACAACCTGTGCTTTTTCCTGAACACCTGTGAGCCGCTCATCGAGCCCCCGATGTTTGACCGTGAATTGCTCGTGGTCGATCCCCAGCAGGTGCAGGATGGTGGCGTTCAGGTCACGGATATGGACCGGGTCTTGCGCCACATTGTATCCAAACTCGTCAGTCACCCCATGGGAGACGCCACCTGAAATTCCTCCGCCAGCCAACCACATGCTGTAGCACTTGGGGTGATGGTCACGTCCGTAGTCATCCCTTTTCAACGTTCCCTGGCAATAGATGGTGCGGCCGAACTCGCCACCCAATATCACAAGTGTGTCATCCAGCAGGCCACGCCGTTTCAGGTCGGTCACCAGCGCCCAGGCGGGCCGATCGATCTCCGACGTCTGCCGTCGCATCAACTTCGGCAGGGTTGCATGGTGATCCCAGCCACGGTGAAAAATCTGCACAAAACGGACATCGCGCTCGGCCATCCGACGAGCCAAGAGACAATTCGAAGCAAAGGTGCCGGGTTCCTGAACCTCGTCACCGTACAACTCAAGAACGTGCTTGGGTTCTTCAGAAATGTCGACCAATTCGGGGACGGACGCCTGCATCCGGAACGCCATTTCATATTGCGCAATTCTCGTATGGGTTTCCGGGTCGCCAACTTCGTCATAAATCCGTCGATTCATCGTTTGCAATCGATCGAGCATTATCCGCCGAATTTTGGAACTGACACCTCCGGGATTGGACAGGTAGAGCACCGGATCACCTTGAGCCCGAAAGGCCACGCCCGCATGCTTGGAAGGAAGAAATCCACTGCCCCAAAGCCG
The DNA here is from genome assembly GCA_002726515.1 of Planctomycetaceae bacterium. Classification (GTDB taxonomy): domain Bacteria; phylum Planctomycetota; class Planctomycetia; order Pirellulales; family Pirellulaceae. Next base: position 28,278 of record PBTE01000222.1, read on the forward strand.
GGAGTAGAGCGCCTGTCCGCGTGGCTCGCAGTTGAGAACCACGAACTCAGGCAGGTTGCGATTCATCGACCCCAAACCGTAACTGAGCCATGCCCCCAGGCTCGGTCGGCCGGGTATCTGATTACCGGTCTGAATGTACGTGATTGCCGGGTCATGATTGATCGCCTCGGTCCACATCGTGTGGATGAACGCCAACTCGTCCGCCATCGAACCTGTCTTGGGCAGTAACTCGCTGATGCGTTTTCCGCATTCTCCGTGTTGATTGAATTTGAACATCGAAGGCGCCACTGGAAAACGGGCCTGTGAAGCCGTCATCGTTGTCAGTCTCTGTCCCCCGCGCACCGATTCAGGCAAATCTTTGTTGAACCAGTCCGCCATCTCCGGCTTGTAATCAAAGGTGTCAAGTTGGGAAGGGGCGCCGGCCATAAAAAGCCAAATAACCCGTTTTGCGCGCCGAGTAAAGGCGCCGATACCCGACGTGGAACCCCGGGAGTCCACGCCACGCCCAAGCATTGCAGCCAAGGCCGCGGCTCCAAGACCCTTTCCGGCTTTGCCGAAGAACTGGCGGCGAGTTTCCAACGAGATGTATTGGTCAATCGGATGGGCAAACATGATAATAGGTTCCCGAAGGCTGGTTCTAGCACCCGTTTCATTTCTAAATCAAACGCTGTAAGGTTCTAGTTTAGCACGAAAACTTTTCAGCGTGAACTGACGGGTCGATCCACAGTGATTTTCCGGCCGATTCTCGCTGTCGGGCCGGCCAGCCAGGCGGAACTTGAAGCCTGGCAAAGGGATCAAAGCGGCACCCCGGACCTTCTACGGCACCTGTTCAGCTGCCCAAACACCGATGCCCGGTCGATCGGGAAGAATGAGTTTTGCATTTTCCACCTCCAAACCGCGGAAAGGATCGTGACAGATCAACAAATGTCCGTCCAGGTCCGCATAATCGCAGAGTGGTAAAAGGTGTGCGGCAGCCGCGATACCAAGACTGGATTCGATAAAGCAACCGATCATGACCTGCATGTCCTGGGCTCGAGCAACGTGAATCATTTGTAATGCCGGCCGCAGGCCTCCGCATTTGCTCAACTTGATGTTCACGCCATGAACACACCCCCGCAAACGCACAACATCCTCCGGGGTACAAGCGCTTTCATCGGCAATGATCGGCAACGGCGTTGAATCCATCAGCCGCCGGTATCCGTCCAAATCGTTTTTCGGCAGCGGTTGTTCCAGCAGTTCGACACCTTCGTCCTGAAGCCAGCGAGCATTGGCCAGTGTTTCCTCCACGGTCCAAGCAGCGTTGGCGTCGATGCGCAGGGCCGCTGAGCTCACCTCGCGAATCGTAGAAATAATTTCTCGATCGTTGTCAGCCCCCAGCTTGACTTTAAGAATCGGAAAACCGGCAGCCGCCTCCGTCTTGCGGCGAATTTCGTCGAGCGACGCAATGCCGATCGTAAACGACGTCGCTGGAACTTTGTCGGGATTGAGCCCCAACAAACGATACAAAGGAAGTCCCAATTTTTTTCCCACAAGATCATGGAGCGCGATATCAATCGCGGACATCGCCGAACTGTGGTCTTGGAGCTGCACGCGCAGCGGCGCGAGAATGTCGTCTAAAAACAAAGGATCACCAACGTCTGACAAGCTGACGTCTGCCAGCTGCTGCGTCACGGATGCGGCAGTCTGGCTGTAAAAACGGCTGGGTGCAGCTTCGCCCAGGCCTTCGGCACCGGTCCGGTCGACCAGGCTGACCAAAACGTTGTCGCGGTGGTCGCTGGCTTCGCGCGTGATGCGGAACGTATCACGTAGTTCAAGCGGTAATGAGCGATAGGTAAGTTTCATATGAGCTGGAACGTACGGCGCATCCGAAGACGCCAATGAGCAAAATTTTGAAGACCGCAGAAACCCTGACCGCCGGACTGAAGAAAGGGGGACTCAGTTTCATGATCCGACCTTTTTGCCACTGGATCGTACATCCCACCACCGTAATAATCTTTCGAAACTAATTAAAATGGGCCAATAGCGCGTCGACAAGTGGTCCGGCACCAAACCGCACGACGTCCGTCGTGGGCAACGCCTGCTGCTCCTGAACCTGCTGGACGGCAGCTTTCGCATCCGTTTCGGAAAGATCGAAACAATTCAGGGACATGCCGACAACTTTTGACTTCACGATCGGTTCCAGCAAACGCTGGTGCATATCGATTAACTCCTCCAGTGCCGGAATGGGTATTTCCGTGTGGCGCAGCATGAGGCGGCTCGGCTGGTGACACAATACCATCGCTCCGGGACAAGCTCCATGCATCAAACCCAGCGTTACCGCAGAATACGATGGATGGAAGATAGCCCCCTGTCCTTCGACAATGATCCAGTCATGTTGTTTGGATGCCATCACCATGCGTTCGACAGCACCAGAGACGAAATCAGAAATGACGCGATCGATGGCGATTCCGGAACCCGTGATCATGATCCCCGTCTGCCCTGTCGGAAGAAAGCAGGCTTGCCGGCCCCGTTGCTGCAGTTCGTCCGCAATTTCAATGGCAGTGATTTTTTTCCCGAGATTGCAGTCACTACCGACGGTCAGCACAATATTGGCGGGAATCGACCTGGCCCGGGCCATTCCCACTTCCAATTGATCCGGCGGGCGACGGACGTCCCAGATCCTTACGTCTTGTTCGGCAGCTAGCGCCGAGAGTTGCGGATCATCGGCCAGCATCGTGTGCAAACCGTTTACAATTTCCATCCCCCGTTCCAGCGCCTGACACAAAATGGACCGCCACGCTTCCGGAAGTTGCCCGCCGGGGGTGGCCACGCCGATGATAAGCATGTCCGGCTCAAGATCATCCAATTGAGACAATTCCGCCACGATGGGGATATTTTTCCCGACCCCTATCAACTCTTCAAGCGGTTGACCGGCATGCTCTGGATCCAGTACACCCACCACCTCCTCAGCACGATAGCGGATAATCCCGGCAGTGGTTTTGGCAGTGAACGCATCCAACCGCCCGGCGGCAAGAATGACTATGCGTCGATGGTCTGCGCTACTCATGACTCCCTCTTGCAATAAACGCCGTCGCACTTCGACGAGAGGCAATTTAGCAGATTACCAACTTGACGGGTAGAAGCGGTGCCTACAAACTCTTGTACCACTTCCATCCAACTTCTATACTTGACACCAACAGGTACTGATCAGCGCGGCAGGACTCAACATTTCCGTAGATCTCACAGGTCGTGTAAGGTTGCTCACCCGCCACCGCCTGTCGATCCTTGTAACACGATCTTCCGTCAAACGTCCCTACCAACCCTCGACTCATGTACGTCATCGGCGAGAAAGAAATCGAAGCCGTCACCGAAGCGATTCGCTCGGGCAAACTGTTTCGCTACGGGGTGGGTAACCAGTGCGAAACGTTTGAGCGTCGTTACGCCGAGTTTCTTGGTGTTCAACATGTCAGTTTGACCTCCAGTGGCACCAATGCCCTGACCGCGGCAATCACTGCCATGGGCATCGGACCGGGTGATGAAGTGCTGGTACCGGCCCACACCTACATGGCGACCCCCATCGCCGTGGTTTCCGCTGGTGCCATCCCGGTAATCGTCGACATCGACGAATCGATCACCATTTCCCCGGAGGCCGTCGACGATGCCGTCGGGCCACGTACCCGAGCAGTCATCCCGGTTCACATGTGGGGTGCAGCATGCGACATGGACTCCATCATGGCCGTCGCGCAAAAACACAATCTTTTCGTGCTGGAAGACGCCTGCCAGGCTGTCGGCGGAGGCTACGAAGGGCGTAAACTTGGCAGTCTCGGCCACATGGGTGCCTTCAGTTTCAACTACTACAAAAACATGACCTGCGGTGAAGGGGGAGCCGTCGTCACGAATGACCCGGCGCTGGATCGACGCGCAAAATGTTTCATTGATCCATGCCATTTCTACTGGACGGGGCGCGACGAGGATTTCAAACCTTTCTGTGCCAGCGGATCTCGCGCTTCCGAACTCGAAGGCGCCGTGCTCAACGCGCAGCTCGATCACATCGCGGACACGATAGATTCACTGCGGTCCGAGAAACAGCAAATCCTGGCAGCCACCCGGCATCTCGCCGATTTCGGCTTCTGCCCCAGTCCAATCCACAGCCCCGATCACGACTGCGCTACCCAGGTGATGTACTCGTTTTCGGCCGCCGAGTCCGCTCGGCAGTTCGTTGATCTCTTCCCCAGCGTCATCGCGGGCACGACGGGTCGCCACAACTACACGGAATGGGACCAGATTCTGATCGGGGCAGGCGCCGCCCACCCCGCAATGAATCCCTACGAAATGGAGGCTAACCGTGAATGCCGCCGGAGCTACGCCGAGGATATGTGTGCCGGATCACTCGACATTTTAAACCGTACCGTCATGATCCCCACCGACCCGCGCCATACACCACAAGAGATCTCGCAAATGATCCAAAATATTGAAGCGGCTGCCATGGTGTGCGTCGGGAAAGCCGCCCCTGATGATTTCGTCATCACCAACGCGGTCCCCGTGGATACCCAGAAATTTGACGTTCAGATCAAAGAGTGACGTCTGCCGGCCGCTCTCGCAATACCAGCGACCACACCCCACACCTTTCCACAACGGGCAAACAACGGCGGGTTCCCTGCATGGCCGAGAGGTCTTTAGCGATACACCTCTTGCGAAAGAACGTCACCCCGTCGACTCAACACCTCGCCCAATCGACGCTCGCATCGTCATGCAAGGGATACATTCTGCGCCCCAGGCGGGTGTAGGGCAGTTGGAAAAAATCTTGTGACAAGAGGCTGGCAGAATCGACATTGTGAATCGAACCGGCGATCGGTTCGAAACCGCTGCGAAAGTGGCCCGTCGACTTGACGCAGATGTAACGCATCTGGCGACAGTCCAAACCCAGAGTACGTGCAAAAGCCAGGTCAATAGGCTGAGCCGGCCTGCTGGTGACGATCACATGCACACCCCGTTGGCGTAAAAGAGCAGACTTACCCAGGTCGGCCTTCACCCCGGCCCACATCGGACCGTCGTAAGTGAAGCAACCGTCCGAGAGCGACAGAACTTCGGCCTGCATGGCAACGGGCGGTCCCAGCAGTGGATGTGACTTGCCACCCACCTGAACATCCACTGTCGTCCCGCCCCCTGCCGCGTGGACAAGTTCAGCCGCCTCGGGGTCGATCATGTACAGCACCGCGGCCTGCTGCAAGTCCCTCTCTAAGAACAGTCGTAAAATCTCCGTGCTGTCGCCAGGAGCACCGCCACCCGTGTTATCCCCCTGGTCAGCCAGGACAACCGGATAGCCCCCCGCCTCTTCACCCAATTGCAAAGCCGACTCGGGAGAAAGCGACTCTCGCTGCCAGTCCGCGCGGCGATCCCAAATCCAACCGGCCAACTCGTCCGCAAGTTCTGCGGCTTGACTCCTGTTATCATCGGTAACAACAATCGTTGATGCTCCAACCAAAGGGTTGTCGATCCACTGGTAACCGACACCAATACTGGCGGAGAGCACACCCGGCTTTTCATCGAACCGGGTCAGTTGCATTACGGCATCGGACATCGGCGCCTCGGCGTCAATCATCTTGGGGGCCGCCCACAACAGGGGCAGGGAACGATAGGCCATGGTAGGCCGGACCTCGCCTGCCAAAGTGCGTGCCATCAAATGCGCCGTCTCCATCGCCCTCTGAGCCATGTCCACGTGGGGATACGTTCGCTCGATCATTAACACATCCGCCATTTCAACCATTTGGCTGGAAATGTTGCTGTGAAGATCGTGGACGGCCATGATCGGGCAGGCAGGCCCGACCATTTCACGCACTCGACGCAAGATTTCTCCATCACCATCGTCGAACCCTTCGGCTGCAAACGAACCATGTAAACTCAGCAGCACCCCGTCTACAGGCAGCGACTGACTCAAACAGTTCAGTAGATCATGAGCAAGTGTTTCGAAGGTGTCGCGACTGGCTGGTCCGCCCGAATCGCCTTTGGCCCACAAGAGCGGCACCACCTGCATCCCGCACTGCCCGACGCCCTTCACGAACCCATCGACGATCGTATTCGCATCCCCCCGTTCCAGCAATGAATCGCCTCGAACCGTCCGTCGAGAAAAATTCTCCAACGGTGTCAAATCTGGAATGAACGTTGTGGTTTCGTGTTCAATGCCTCCGACGGCGATGCGCCACGACATGGTCTGTCCTTTTTACTAGTGATAATACCTGTGATGTTTGATGAGGGATCTTTCCACCTGAGAAACTTTACCATGGAAGAAGGAGGGGACCAGTCAATCCTCTGTTTCATCCCAGCGGACTTCCCGAATCCGGACGTTTCGGTAGGCAATCGGGCCGTGATCCCCTTGTAACATCAACGGACCCGCAGCAGCTTCAGGGATGTCCAGGTGAGCGCTGTTGGGCCCCTCCATCTCCACGTCCTGGTGAATCAAAACACCATTGTGTAATACTTGGAGGAACCTGGCATTTTCCGTCTTCTTACCTTCGGTATCAAAGCGAGGAGCACGGAACTTCACATCGTAAGTCTGCCACTTTCCGGCAGGTTGACAGGCATTGGTCAGCGGCGCCACTCCGCCCACCCACTGACCATCCACCGGCCGGGCATAAAAACCTCCGCAGTCGGAAAACACAATCTCCGGTTTGCCATAGCTGTCCGCAACCTGTAGTTCATAGAGCGCCATAAAAAACACTCCTGAATTCGACCCGGCGGGTAAATTAAATTCGATATGGGCCTCCAAGTCGCCATAGTTTTTCTCACTGAGCAGATTCTGGGTCTTTCCAGCCCGTTGCGCATTGGTCAGAACACCGTTGCCCGGCCGAAAAGAAAAGCGCTGCTGGTCCTGCGGATCCAGTTCCACCCCTTCCGCCACCAACCATTCGTGCGGTTCTTTTTCGTTCACCGGGTGCCAACCTGCCAGTCCTGCATCCGTGATCAATTCAGTCCACTCCGGCTCTGCCGCCACAACATGGCACATCCCGAACGTAAAACATATCATTCTGACGAGAAAACAGCGGATGTGAGTCGAACTGGGGTGAGACATGTAACACCATTTCCTAGTTAGTTCGCAGAAAAACACCAGAGAAGCATGATACGCGAACGTCGTGCAGGTCACGAGTAGCGGATAACCTGTCGCCAGTCCACATGCTTGACCATTGACTTGTAGAATGTTAACCGGGCGTTTCCGTGGTGAGTTCCCAACGGCCTAATTTTTTCAACCGCATGGCTGCCGGAATTTTGTCGTCAGGGTAACGACTCCGGCCGACAATTTCTTCGCGATGGCCAAGCCGGAGGACTTTCCGCACCCTTTCCAGGCCATCCCAGAAAAAAAGGTTTTCTATGCCCAGCGCATAAAGGCGTTGAGCCAACTCCTGATAGCCTGATCCCGAAAGCCCACGAGGCATCAGGTTGGGCGCCAAGCGGCAGTTCGTTCCTTCGACAAGATTCAAGAACGGCCGAATCTGGTCAGCCGTTTCCCACGCCGGTACGTAGCTGTTCAAACGGACCGAGGACGAATAGGGAATGATCGTGTCAACCAGTCCCTCCTTCACCCACGTCTTCAGATCCATGCCGTGGAAGCGGTTTTCTTCATACCGGCAGACGACCGCCGAAATCTCCAATCTCCGTGGGCGATCGGCTTGCTGCGACGCTTCGTTCAACGCGGTTCGCAGTTCACGCATGAATTGCGTCAGGACCGTGCCGTGATAGTCCAGCCAGCGTGGATCATGTTCGTCCAGCTGACGCGGATCCTCCCCATAAAGCTGCTGAAATCCCTCCACAAGCGGTTTTTCGTAACCCAGCAGGGGAGGACGGCGGTTGTACAATACGCAAACACCGTCGATCGGGTACCGCGCCATCTCCTGAAACAGCGACACCACGTAGCGGCGCACTTCGGGATAGGCATAAGAAATTCGCGGCAGGGGAGTGCCATCACGCGTCCTGCAGACCAAATCCGGGTGTTCGCGGAAGAAATCGCCGTACAATTCGTCGTGCGGCGGTGGATAAACAAATCCTCCGACCCGATAGGAAGCGTGTAATTCGACACCCATTTCATGAGAAAATTCAGCCGCCACCCGCAAGGGATCGACACCGTTTCGACGGTAAGCCTGCCAGGTCTGGGCCCACACACGATCCACCTGCCTTGGAAACACCACCGGGCGAGCAGCGTGAAGAGGTGTCTCATAATTGCCAGCAATCTCTGAGAAAAAAAGAACTCGATCGCCACCCCCTGCTTCCCAGTAAATGCGGGATACGTCGCTATGCCGCAAGGGTTCAAAATATTTAACAATTTCATCCTTCGAACCGGTTTCATTCATCAAGTGGGCGTCACAGTGAACGAAAAGCCGCTTGGTGTCAAAACGGGCACGGTCTGCCAATACGGCTGCTGACGTTTCCGGGCCCAGGGGCACCAGTTTAATGTACGCCACCCAGGCGTGTTCGACCGCCGGCAATCGCACCTGCCGCAACGTGATGGATTGACCTTCCAGGTTCATCGTTTTGAAATAGATGTCGTCAATCCAATTCTCCTGATGGTCCGTTTCGCCGGGTCGGCCAGACAGGATCGTGAAAGCTGGATCTCCGGACATTTTTGCCAGAACACGCTTCGGGGCTTCGAACGGCTTTCGATAAATCCCGAGATAGACTTCGTGCCAACCCGTTCGACCCAACTTGTACGTCACGTCCGGAGCATCACTTTCCTCGACCGCCACAAGCATCGTGCCGGAAAACGACTCGGTCTGGTAGGAAATTTTCCGCCACTTCTCCCGTCGCGCGGACTTTGCCAGCGCCGAGCGAGGCTGGCAGTTTTCCAAGTCAACCACGTAGTCCACACCCGCTATCGATACTTCGCCCGGAGAGTCGGCAAGCGTCTCCAACGGAACACCGTTAAAACTCAGCAGCACCGTTGCCACCACGGTCACATTTTGCAGATTCATCGTGGTCACTTTCCAACTCCAGCCACCATTGGGTCGTTGGGGTATCCTGGTTGTCGTTGAGTCTACCGCAACAGGTCTCGATGTGCCCACGATGGGTTCAACCCACCGAATCGAAATCAGGACGAACCGCGCCGCTACAAAGCCGCCAGGGGCATTAAAACCGGAACCGACCCTGGTTCCGCAAGTCCTACAGCCCGCCTGTTGCTGCCGTGTTGACAGAAGACCATTGCGAAACAAATGTCCCTATTGGAGATTGGCAAGTCTTTCCGGTTTCACGGAAAGACTGTTAAACCTCGAGTTGGGCTGTTTCATCGTCTGACAAAAATAACCGTGAAAACGCTTGATTCGAAATTCCGTCAATTCCCTTTGACCAAACGGTCCCGTCCTTCGGTAAGCCATTCCAGGTTGAAACGCACAAACGTCAACTTCTCATACGGGTTGGTAACCCCGTTTTCATAAAGCAAGCCGATGGTCCCATCCTTCAGAACTGTCAGGCACGAGTAGGCGGACGGTCCCGTGTCGAGTACCTTCGAGACGGGCCACGTCTGTCCTTCGTCGTAACTCATGCGAATGACAAAATTGCTCCGTTGGGCCGCGTTCGCGGGATTCGAAAACAACAACCGGTTCTTTCGAAATCCTTCACGTTGATCGGTGTACCGGATAAAAGAAGCCTGGCACATCGGTTCCGGGAGAGCGGAATCATCCACCATCGGTTGCCAGCTTTTTCCAGCATCCTCTGACCTCGCCACGGCCCGGCAACCGTGTCCCCGAAGACTGCGCATGTTCAACAGGAAGGCTCCATCCGGCAGTTCAACCACCTGACACTCGTTGACGTTGGGGCCAGTGTCGGACGTGAGCTGCCAGGTTTCACCACCATCACCACTGGTCAGCAAGTGCGAGTGATCATACTTTTCTCGTCGGGTGTAACAGGGAAAAATCAGCTGTGAATCGCGTGTCCGGATACCACGGCCCGGCGCTGCACACAGGGCCAACCAACTGCCGGCCTGGTTAGTGGGCAGGATCGTCCGGGGAGGCGACCAACTTTGTCCATCATCGTGACTCTGAATCAAATGCAATTCCACGTCCCGTGTCTCACGGGGACGCTGAACAAAATGCGCCGGCTTGTCCACAATGTAGTCATAAAGAACCCAGATCGTATTTGTTTCATCGTCCACCAACAAACTCGGATCGCAGGCTGCATTTTGGCCGGGAAAGTCGGCAATGACCTGCATGCGACCCCAGGTCCGGCCGTTGTCCAGACTGCGTTTCATCGCTAAATCAATGTTGTTGATTGCATCCCCGGGCTTTTCAACACGTGCATCACAAATCGCGATCAGGGTACCTTGCCCCGTGGTCACCAGGGTGGGAATGCGATACTCACAAACATTATCAAGCCCGGCAGTGAAGATGTCTTTTGTCTCAAAAAGTGGTTCAGCCAACGCACCTTGCTGACTTAAAAGCAAACAGGCTCCTAGTAACAGGACATTTGCGGTCGTTTTCATCGTTGTCACCCGTTCCTATGTTATAAATTTCTGGTGTACTGCATTGAGTTTCGCCTGCCACCCGACCTCTCTCGGGCCGACATATCCAGCGGAGCAGGTCTCCCAAATTACAGCACGAAAGGTGGACGTCCTCCGGAGAACACGAAACGTGTCGTCAACACGTATCTGGAATCTACTGTTTTTTCTCCGTCCCTTGGTTTTTATTTCTGGATAACTTCTGCATGGTCGCTGCGTAACGACGCTGCATCCTTTCCGCGCGCAACCGGAGAAACACTTGTTCAACTCTGTCACGTTCTTCCACTTGTACCTTGCCAACCGGCACCGTGATTTCTCCGAACGTGATGCCTTCCTCGCGGCGGTCGACAGCAGCGATACGGTTGTTATCCACGATAAGTGTCACCCCGACATTTGCCTCAACAACGGGCACCTGGTTTTCTCGACCACGGCTGAGCACCGCCTCATCCTGGGATTTGCTGCGTGAACCCATGGCTGGAATCACCAGAAATTGAGCCCCATCCAGGACAGGAATGCGCGCCAGTTGCGGATTCCAGCGATCATTGCAGATCATGAATCCACAACGGCCAAGTGGGGTGTCGAACGCACGACTCTGCTGTCCCAGCCGGTTAAACCACCAAGAAGGATGGTAGCCTTCGGCCAGCTGCATCTTGTGGTAGCGGCCACAGATCTTTCCTTCGTGATCGATGAAAACCGCGCAATTGAACACGTCACCCTTGATCCGTTCGGCGAATCCAAACGCGAGGCACATTTCAAGTTCTTCCGCCAGCCGTTGAAAACGTTGGATCAGCGGACCATCGATGGACACGGCGACACCTTTCATCTTCTCTGCCGGTTCCTCGCCCGCGATGATCTCATTCACAACATATCCTTCAAGCGCTCCTTCCGGACCAACTGCCAACCGGGCGCCACCTCGTTTCGCTTCACGGAACCACCGCTCCAACCGGTCGGCGTTCCCTGCCAGATCAAATTTCACCGGAACAAATGAGACTGCCGCCACCCGAACAACACGCTGCGCTGTTTTGGTGGAAATTCCCGACGCTTCGTTCCGCTCCTGGCACATCCCCGCTGTCACCAGCGTCGACCCCACAAGCCAGCCACTCAATCCTGCGTAGAAAAAGACTTTGTCAAACACCTTGACCCCGCCTGAATATTAACCGTCCCAGCATTGCTTCGATGAACGTACCAGTCGTTCTCAGGCAATACTGGCGAGAAAGGAATCTGCTGACAGAATTCTAACAGAGACCACCTCCCAATCGAACCGGTTTGGACATGCCACGATTCAACACGGACCTAAAGCCCCTGCCCTTCAAGGTTTTTTCTCGCATTCTTCTCACACCACCGGCAGACCCGGTTGAAAACATTCAACCGGGAGCAAACCGGAAACACTTCTAGTCTCGTTCCACAATCCAAATATTGCGAAAGCGAACGGGATTACCGTGATCCTGCAGGAAGATAGGGCCCGTGTCTTTTTCTTCGGAAGTGGCCGGATCGGCTCCGGGAGAAACAGCAGGCAACACGAATTGATCGTGGACCAGCACACCGTTGTGCCGCACCGTCATCATCGCCGGAGCCGTCTTTTTCCCCCGGCTATCGAAACTCGCCATCGAAAAATCAATGTCGTAGGTTTGCCACGCGAGGGGTGGGAATGCCATGTTGATGCGTGGACCAACCATCTCATGTATGCCGGCACAACGGCCGAACTTGGAAAGCCGTTCGAACTTACGATTTTCGTGATGCCAGCCGAAGGAGTCAATGATCTGGACTTCCCATTCACGCTTCACGTACAGCCCGCTATTGCCACGTTGCATTCCCCGTCCTGTCGGCATAAAGGGACAGCGGAATTCCAGGTGAATCTGGAGACTGCCGAAATTCCGCCTGGAGGTGGTTCCTTCTGCAAGTAAGGTCCCGTCAACAAGCCGCCCCTTCTGCCACTCTTTGACGTTACTGCCGTCAAACAGGACGACCGCATTCCGTGGTGGCTGTGCGTGCAGGGTCGGAGACTTGCGGTGCACCTTGGTCAACCGCATGGTGACATCCTGCGAACGATTGAGAAACATGTCGGCTTCGCCAATGAAAACGTTGTCGCGAATAAAACCTTCGAAGTTGTTGTTGGTGAACATCAAGCGTTCACCATGGACTCCATGAAACCGGGTAGCGCCATCGAGAGTCTCACCTTGAAGGTGAAACACGCGATCCTCTTCCCAGCCCGCTCCCGGAAGACCACCCGGATAGAGTACTCCCTGGAATTGCTGGTCGCCCAATGCGATCACCTGGATGCCAACGGGTAACTCGCTGCCCACGCTGCCCACATACTCCCCCTGGACGAGAAAATCTGGTCCAGCCTCGACCGGATCGGTAAACGCAGGCAACTCAGCAGCCCCTGCCACCCGGAGACCGGTTGAGATACATGCTACGCTGACTAGCAAGAGTGGTAAAATTCGTGTGTGCATCGTGATTCATTGAAAAGTTATTCAACACTCCCTGTGACAAGTTTGATTGATAGCAGCGAAAACCGAACGAAGGTGGTGACACCGCCTGTCGACTGCCATTGCGGGCACCATGTTAGCAGCCGCGACTCCCAACGGCCGCCATTATCTGCTGGTTAAACCCACGACGCAATGGTTTTCAGCCGGTTCGGTAGAACAGCGCTACTGTGAACAAGCAGTACGGTTATCTTCCGGGTGACAGATTCCCCATTTACTGCCGCTACCCACGTGACACAACAGATCTCATAGAGGCACTTTGCGTTGCAGCCCCTCACCACAATCGTTTTCTGTCGCGAATAACTACTTGACATGGTCCTGACAAGAGCTGATTCTGAAGCGCTGCGCAAAAAACGGTAGCAGGAGTTTGAATCCTGACCGCTTGCAAGATGTAACGTGGGGACAAATTCTTCTAGAACCTTCTGGTGAAACCGCTGCGTGGCTTGCCTACAGGGTTCCTAACACACGGCCTGCACAAGAGACTCCGAACATGAACCACCACCATCGTCTAATGGCTGCCGTGCTTTTTGCGGCAGTATCCGGACCAACCACTCTATCACCCCTGTCGGCGGGTAGCCCGGAAAAAACAATCCTTCTTTCCGAGGAACACCTGGCGGCTGCCCGGCGAGACCGGCGAATCATCATTAACTTCGATACCATTTCAGGGGACCGAAGTTTTGGAGGAAGAGACCCGGCCGAACTGGTGAAGTGGAAGTTCCACGTGATCGACACCGAAGGTGTTCAGATTGACAGTGTCTGGTGGGGCTGGGGCGAAGGACACCAGTCGCCATGGCCCAGCGAAATCATGCCACTCTATGACGCGGAGGGCTACCGGAAGTGGGCCAGCCAGGGCATCGATATTGCCGCCATCTTCGCCAAAGAATCAAAGAAGCGCGGCATTGAAGCCTTTTATAGTTACCGGATCAACGGCTCGGATAACGACCTGGGGCCCTTTCGGAAAATCCCCATGAAATCAGAGCATCCCGAGTGGCTGATTCACACCTGGCCCGGTCCGCTCGGTTATTGGAACTTTGCCATCCCCGAGGTGCGGCAGTACAAACTGAGCATCCTGCGCGAGATCGCCGAGCGCTACGATTACGATGGTATCGCTCTCGATTTCGCTCGTGTCACTCCCGTACTGCCACCGGGCCAGGCATGGTCCAAGCGCGACAAGCTAACCGAGTTCATCCGTGACTTTCGCCGAATCACTCTGGAAGTTTCCCGGAAGCGCGGGCGTCCAATCTTGGTTGGCGCGCGTATCCCGGAAAATCTGCCCGGGTGCCACTTCGACGGCCTGGACATCGAGACCTGGGTACGTGATGGATTGGTCGATGTTTTGGCGCTGGGGGTCCGCAGTTTTGATGTCGATCTGTTGGCTTTTCGCCGCCTCATCGAGGGGACTCACGTGAAACTCTATCCCTGCGTCGACGACCATCATGCCTCGGACGGTTACGCCACACCTCCGATCGAAATCTACCGTGGTGTGGCGGCCAACTGGTGGCAGCAAGGTGCCGATGGCATCAACACGTTCAACTTCAACCACGCTCCCGACTTTCCCTACGGCGGGGTATGGGAGACACACCTCGCAGCCTATCGCCAGATCGGCAGCCCTGAAACACTGCGTCACAAGAACAAGATTTTCGTCGTGCAACGGCGCGGAGGTGGGCATGGCCCCAGCGTGATCCCCAACCCGGAAGACTGGACCACTCCGCGGTGGAATTACTTCAACACCAACATGTTTGCACCATTGCCTGCCCCGTTGGCCAATGATGGCCGTGGCGATACCCTCCTGATGATCTCCGTCGCGGACGATGTTTCAGCCGAATCCGACCACCTGAAAAATATTTCGCTCCGTCTGTTGCTGTCCGATCCTGCAGCTGAAAAACTTCCCCCGGATGAACGCCTCCAACCCGTGCTGGTCGCCACCATCGGACACGACGGAGGCCTGACGAACACGCCACCTGCCCGGGGAATCGAAAAGACGGTCGAGGTGAGGTTGAATAATATCAAATTAGGTACGGCCCGGCCGGAAGAGGGCTGGCTTGTGTTTCAACACGTGCCAAGTGATTTGTTTGCGGTCGGGGAAAACCTCGTCGGAGTCCGCGTCTGCTCACCTCGCCCGGACGCGCAGCACGCCATTTCAATTGAAAAACTGGAAGTGCACGTTAATTACCACTGACCTGTCGACTCGGCACGACAACCGTTGGAAGTCGTTGCGTTGTCTCCCCGGGCCTGGTTGGGCTTGATCCATCGACGGTGCCATGTTACCGATACGGAACTTGCGTCATTTTGCGGGAGAGCAGAACGGAGCCGTTGACTCGAGATCATCCGCTAACCGGTTCTTGTCAGAGCCTTTCAAACCACTCGCCGACCTGCATGGCCACACTCCCGGAACATTGAAGGAAAATCATGTTGAACCTGACCTCCAACCTCTCAACCTCGGACGTCATGAAGTCACTCGACGAGGACGGGTTCGCCGTTATCACCAACGTGATTTCCCCGGAAGATGCGGCAGAATTTGCCGAATTGACGCTGCGTTGTCCCACTCGCAGTCCCGGTGCTCGAGGTTGGGAAGCGTATGTGACCCTACTCAACTTCGACCTTCGTTTTGCGTCGTTAACAGCCTGCTCTCCGGTCCTGAAGATTGTCCGGCAACTGCTCGGTGGGAGAACGGAGGCCCAGGCCAATGCTTTTGCCTGGCCCGTCGAAGATCAAATTCGACTCAGCAATATGGATGGGCTGGTGGCGCACCCGGGATCCGATCCGGGGGTCTGGCACAACGACCCTCCGATGGGACAACTCAACCCGGACAGGCCACTGCCAAAGTTTCCCACCACGGTGAATGTCATGTGGCTTCTGACGCCCTTTTCCCGGGAAACCGGCGCGACACGGGTCCTCCCGGGAAGCCATCGCTTTCAGCGGATTCCAGATCCAACGACGGAAGACCTGGACGGACAAGTCACGCTGACAACGCCCGCTGGCAGCCTGGCCATCGTACCCAACACCTGCTGGCATGCTGCGGGCGCCAATCAAAGCTCGCAGCAGCGAGTTGCCGTCAATTGCAATTACGCACCCTGGTGGCTGGGTCGTATTACCCCGGACATCTATCCCGTACGACCCGAAGTTTACCAGGCACTGCCACCCCAGGTACAAGCCCTCACCAAACACCAACTGAACTGGAATACCGATTTCCGTGGCCAATTGACTGAGAAATAGATAGGAGAAAGTGAACCGGTGATTCGCGCCGAAACTGTATACAGGGCCGGCCCCGTTATTTTCCAAAAGAAGACTCGCTAGAGGCAGAAGTGTCCGCATGATTCCCCAGACCAGTCCGGCCGCCGGGTACGCCAAGAACAAGGAACAGATCGATGCCGCGGTTGCGCGCGTGATGAACAGTGGCTGGTACATTCTGGGAAAAGAGGTGGAAAACTTTGAGAAGGCATTTGCCAGCTACGTGGGAGTCGCTGCGGGAGTTGGCGTGGCCTCGGGAACAGACGCCATAGAACTTGCTCTTCGGGCCTGTGACATCGGCCCCGGCGACCTCGTCTTCACGGTTTCGCATACCGCCGTGGCCACGGTAGTTGGTATTCAGCGCAGTGGGGCAAACGTGGCTCTGGTCGACGTGGATCCCCGTACGTACTCCATGTCACCGGACCAGTTGGAACAAACCATCCGCTCCGCGGCCGATGGCAGCCATGGTCGGCCGGCCGCGATTGTACCGGTCCACCTGTATGGTCAACCCGCCGACATGCCCCGGATCCTGGAGATCGCCAAACGCCACGGATTGACGGTCGTGGAGGACGCCGCCCAAGCGCACGGAGCATCGTTGCAAGGCCGTCCCGCGGGATCCTGGGGACAGGCAGCCACTTTCAGTTTCTATCCGACCAAAAATCTGGCTGGCTTTGGTGACGGAGGCATGGTGGTGACAGACAATCCGAAAATCGCCACACGAATTCGTCAGCTACGCGAATACGGCTGGCGAGATCGTTTTGTGAGTGCTGCGCCGGGGTTGAATTCGCGGTTGGACGAATTGCAAGCCGCCATCCTCGATGTCCGCCTGGAATCGCTTGATGAGGACAATGCACTTCGACGCCGGATTGCCCTGACCTACGACGAAGCCTTGTGTGAATCACCGCTGGTAACTCCCTGCGTGAGAGAATCTGCTGAGCATGTCTATCACCAATACGTTGTGCGCAGCGAACGCCGGGACGAGTTGCGGGATTACTTGAGTCAGTGCGATGTTGGAACAGCGATCCACTACCCGGTCGCAATCCATCAGCAGCCTGCCTACCAGAACCGCTTCCTGGGATCCGATCGTCTCTCACAAACCGAAGACGCAGCGGGTAAGATCCTCAGTCTGCCGATGTATCCGCAACTGGAGCAAGATCAGCAGGACCAGGTGATTCAGGCAATTCAATATTGGTGCACTTGAGGCGATCTGCAAGTGGGAATCAACCAGTGCGAGTGAAAGCAAGTAACTCGTGCAGGTGAGACAGCTGGCAAACGGAAAAACGCCCCGACCTGGATCTAAAAGAAGTAGAACATGATGAACATGGCACATGCGGCCAGTAATCCCGCGTACGTTCGATCATCCGTCACCACGTCGTACAACAGGCTCGCCGGTTGCGGTTCGTTATTTCGGCTCCGGACAACTTCCCGGAGATAGGCGCCCAGAGTCCAGCACGCAGCGATCCAAGCAGCTACCGGTGGTGTGAAGTTCTCCAGGTACACCAGCACTCCGAGCAAAACATAGACTCCGATCGCCACCAGGACAGAGAGCCCGAGTCGCTTGAATCGTTCGGGAGCATGTCCCCCGAGGTCGGACCAGGTGTTACTGCTCTTTTCCGGATCGGCAGGCTCCAGCAGGCTCACGATAACAAAGACCAGTGACGAGAGTCCGGCGACGACAACCACGCGATGCAGGAAATTGATTTTTTCTCCCAACAGGGCAGCTTCGCTGCCCAGGTAGCTGTCGTAAATCCAAACCGTCATCCAGGAAAACACGACCCCTGCAATGATCGTGACAAAAGCTGCCGTGGAAGTTCCCCGTTTCCAGAACATTCCCAGCAAAAATGCCGTCAGCAAACCCGGAGTGAAGTAAGTCTGGTAGTCAACGATCTGCAGAAAAAAGTTTTTCTCAGAATTAGGGTCCATGACAAAGATTGCCATCAAAACGGCCAATACCATGGAAACGAAGATCGTAATTCTTCCCGTGACAATCATTTCCCGATCGGTCGCATCAGGTTTCACATAGGGTTTATAGATATCCACAGTCACCAAGGTCGCGGCCGAGTTCATCATCGAATCAATGGATGACAGGATGGCACCAATCAATCCTGCAGCAATTAATCCCACGAACCCCGGGCCAATCAGGTGATTGACGAGAACGGTGAACGCGGTGTCAGGATCGACCTTCTGGCCTTGAAACTCGGGAGATTTCTGGAACATGTAGAAAGCGGCAACACCGGTTGCAATCGTAAAAAACGGGATCAGCAATTTGAGAAAACCGGCGGCGATAATACCAATCCGCGCCTGCTTGTCGCTCTTTGCTCCCAGCGCCCGCTGAACAATAAACTGGTTGGTACCCCAGTAAAAACAATGCATGAACATCAGCCCGGTGAGCGCTCCCGTCCAGGGCAACTCTGGGTGATTGACCGGAAGATACAGGTGCATCTTCGAAACGGCCCCCGCCTCCATGTCCGCATTCATCAACGCTTCCCAACCTCCAAATTTCGCAAAGGTAACAATGGCCAGCCCAATGCCCGAAAGGAGCATCAGAATCGACTGGATCACGTCCGTCCACACGACGGCCTTGAGTCCGCCGAAAAATGTGTAGGTTGCCGCAATCACACCGAGTCCGATTACAAACGCGACGTAATAACTGCTGCTGACCAATACCTTCTGTCCTTCCACGGCAGCCGGATCAAGCTGGAGAGCGTCCCCGCCCAGCAGAAAACAGATGGAGCGGGATCCGATGTACAGTCCCGGCACCATCTGCAGGACGACCATCGTAAAAACCATGATCACGGTGTAGGAGATTCGACTGCGGTCATCAAAGCGTTTACCCAGATAACCCGACAAGGTGTACAGGTTTAGCTTTCGGTAGACTGGCAGAAATCCGTAACACAGCAGAAGCAAGGCGGCAACCGCTCCCAGTTCGAAGTGACTCTGCGCAAAACCAATGCTGAACCCGATCCCCATCATTCCGACCAGGTGATTCGCACTCACGTTACTGCCGAAAATAGACCCGGCGATACCGTACCAGGGAAGAGAACGGCCAGCCAAAAAATAATCTTCTGCGGTGTCTTCTTTTCGTCCCGCGAACAGTCCGATCGCCATCACACCCGTCAGCGCAACGAAGAAGATCACGTAGTCAATCATCGCTAATTGAAAAGATTCCGCCATGGTCACTCCACGTTACTTGTTTGCGCACCCAAAACGCACCAGGACACCGTACCACCCAAGTCCGATCATGCGCAACGCAACGGGGTGATGGAAGACCCCTTCAGAACGTTTCCAACTCGTCCCGGCACCGTAAATCGTCAAGTCATCGATGCACCCAACTGCACATCCCGCGAAACCGACTCGCCCAGTTTCTCCAGAATCCCAACGGAACTTATTTCGACTGAGGAGGCGTTGTCATCGCTTCTAACGGGATACCCGCATGCGATTCCCTGAAACCCTGGAAATCCCCTGGACGCCGCCACAGTTGCACCAGGCCCGCTACAAAAGGTCCCCGGGAACAGGATTGCACCTTCGCAAAAAGACCAGACAGACGGCCCTGTCGCCTGACACCACAAGAACGAGGCCTGTCTCCAGCCACTCCTTTATGAAATCCGTTAGATCTTTTGATACACTGCTACCAGTTCACCATCCCACTTTATTTTCAGGATCACGTACCATGGTATACCGTCTCCAATCTGCTCTTATCCTGGTCACGACACTTTTTGCCATCTGCACGGGGTGGGTTGATGCCAAGCCAACAGTCCAACGAACTACGGTGACCGTCGCAATGCGTGACGGCATCCTGTTGTCAACCGACATCTACCGTGACCCCCATGTCGAAAAATCACCCGCTATTATTACCAGAACACCCTACAACAAGCAGGGAACGCAATCAGCAGCAGAACGTTGTGTCGCTGCGGGCTATGCCTTCGTGGCACAAGACTGCCGCGGCCGCTTCGAATCGGAAGGAGTGTTTGTACCCTACAACAACGAAGGCCAGGATGGATACGATGCCATTGAATGGCTCGTACACCAACCCTGGTGTAATGGACGGGTCGGCATGTGGGGCAGTTCCTATGTCGGAGCCACCCAGTGGCAGGCAGCGGTCGAACACCCACCGGGACTCGTCTCCATCCTGCCGGTTGCCACCTGGAGTAGTTTTTATCGCAACCTTTATCTTGGCGGTGCCCTGCGCCTGTCACTGATTGCAGGATGGGCGCGGCATCACTCGGTCCGTCCGGCTGGAATCGAACCCTTCGCCGACTGGGACGCCACGCTGATGCACCTGCCATTAAGTGAGGTGGACAGGAAGATGGGATGGTCGATTCCGTGGTTGAAAGGAATGCTGACGCATCCACACCCGGATGGCTTCTGGAAACGGTTCGAACTTTCGGAGCAGGTGACCCAACTCAAGTTACCCATGCACCACGTTGTTGGTTACTACGACTTTTTTTCTCGCGAAACGGTCGGCAATTTCAGACGGATGCAGAAACAGACGATTGATCCGGAGACTCGAGAGCAACAGCAACTGATCCTCGGCCCCTGGGACCATGGAACCATCGGAAAATCAAAGGTCGGGGAAGTTGATTTCGGGCCTCACGCGCAATGGGACGAATACGGTGCTAACATCGAATGGTTCGATCGGTACCTCAAACAAGATGCTGCCGCGCTGGCAACACCTTTTTCCCCTGTCCGATATTTTTCGATGGGTGACAATGTATGGCACACTGCCCAGACCTGGCCGCCGGAAGGTTTTCGACAGACCAGTTTTTTTCTCCACTCCGGTGGCAATGCCAACACGCTTCACGGGGACGGCACGCTCAATCGCAAGCCCCCTACAACACAAGAGCGCACCGATCACTTCATCGCCGATCCGGCGAACCCGACCCCCGCCAGTCCGGTCACCGACGAACGTCCCCGTCACCGGCCCACCTGGGCCCCTGTCAATCAGCAGAAAACAGAAGAGCGGGAGGATGTGCTGGTCTACACGTCCGGACCCCTTCTGAAGCCTCTTGTTTTTGCTGGAAATATAAAAGCTCAGTTGCATGTATCCGCCGACACACCAGACGCTGATTGGGTTGTTAAACTCGTTGATGTCTCTCCCGATGGATTTGCTCAGAATCTGGCCGTCGGGATACTCCGCGGACGGTTTCGGGATTCGGAACTCATAACCACTCCTCTGACACCCGGAAAAATCTATGAAATCACCGTCGACCTGGGCCCGGTCGCGGCACAGATTGCCCCGGGGCACCGGATGCGTGTCGACATCAGTGGTGCTTATTTCCCACTCTTTGATCGTAACCCGAACACCGGTGAAGGCCCCTTTGGCCGGAAAACAGCCCTGGCAACAGAGCACGTCTTCCATCGCTCCGGGGCAGCTTCACGGATCATTCTTCCGGTAAAAACCACCGACAGATTAACATCCCCTTAATACTTCTACACAAGATCGGAGGTCACTCTCCCTGCCCGTGTCCCACGCCACCGACTGTGCATCGGAAACCATGGCCTCATTTTGCTTCCAACCTGCGAAGCGACAGGGAAGCGCCACATACATGAGGCTTGCGACTTTGCGTGGGGTCGTTGATACCCTGCCTCAAGAGAATTAGAATTTCTGTTTTTCCAACGACAAGGTGCTTTCAATGCGGGTTGTTCAGTTTGAGGTTCCGGGTCCAGGAAAGCGTGTTGGAATTGTCGATGCGCGAGGAGAGCGAGTGTCTGACCTGACGGCCGGCACCCCTGACTTGCGTCATGTACACGACGTTTCTCTGGAGCCCGCCAACGGGATAACTCCATGAACTCAGATCAACGACACACGTCGGAAACTCATACCCTTTCTCGCCGCAAGTTCGTTTCACAGGTCGGAGCCGGTGCAATTGCCGGAGCCTTGACCAGTTCATCCATCACAACGGCCGCGGAGTCGAATCAGACAACTGACACGAAAACGCCCAACCCAACAAAACGGAATGACCAGATGATCGTGCAGCAAGTGGCAAATTTTGCAGGTGCAATGCAAGCTGTCAACCAGGCAATTCAGGCCGAACAAATCGGGACGCCTGTCGCCCTGCGTATCGTGACACACCTGGCTGCGGATCTGACTTCAGTACAACGCTTCGCGGCCGATGTTCTGGTGACCGCTTCCAACTGGTTCGGCTCTGAATTCAGCCAGTTAAGTGCCGGGGGCGGTTCCGGGCAAATCAGCACACTGTCTCGATTCGTCAACGGACAAACAGCACTGGTGTCGGTCGGCTCCAATCTGTCCGGCCTGGAGATCATCGTCTGGGGTAATCGGGGAACTCTTTCCTGGGAAGGTGATTCGCAGTGGCTGCTTACCACAGAAGAAACATCCGAAACGGAGGCGACTTCGGATTTGACCGAAAAAGTCGACGCGGCAATCACCAAATCTTTGAAAAGCGGTCAGCCCGTTCACTTCCAAGGTCGAACATCGACTTCACGGACAGCTGACCCGTCTGAACGCCCGTCCGCAGCCGTCGTTGCAAATCCTGAAGGCGACAACCGTGCCCCTGATGCACCGCGCGCAGGACAAAAACCGCCGTATGGCGTGTTGCTGGTGGCCGGGGACCATACCCACCAATCGACTTACGCCCAAGCGTTGGCTGCCGATCCACGTTGCAAGCTCGTCGGACTGACCGATGAGACGGGATTGACACCGCGCCGCAGTCGTTTGAACAAACAGTTGGCAGACCGCCTGGGCATCCCCTTGTTACCGAACCTTCACGAGGCGCTGGCCCGCGCCGACGTGCACATTGTCAGCGTGTGCGCCGAACCGAGACGACGCGGCCGGCTCGTCGTCCAGGCCGCCGAAGCAGGCAAACACCTCTACCTGGACAAACCACTGGCCGGGTCACTCCGTGAAGCGGACGAAATCGTGACTGCGGTCCGTCGGGCGGGTGTCGTCAGTCACATGTTCAGCCTGGTTCGATCCGACACAGCCACCCGCGTTCGGCAAATCATCCAGTCGGGGGAACTGGGCGAATTGCTTGCCGTGCACTTTGACCTTTGTTTCGCAAAAGGACCAGCCGGTACGGCAGAGTTGGGAAAACAGCGACAAGAGTCGGCTGCCCCTCGAGTGTTCGAACTGCTCGACTCCAAACGTGAACTGTCCAACGTCGGTGTCTATCCCCTGGTCATGCTGCTCTGGTCACTGGGATTGCGAGTACAGAACGTCCACGCATCGACCGGCAACTATTTTTTCCAGGAGCACCAGAGAAACAACATGGAGGACTTTGGCCAAATGTTGTTGGAAGTCGAGGGCAACTTGACCTGTACCATATCAGTTGGCCGAACCGGTTGGCGATCATCTCCCAGCGGAATGCTCAATCGAACCTATCTGGTCGGCAGCAAGACGACCGCTGTCATCGACACTCATCGGCCCCGCCTCGAAGCTTGGGCGGATGTGAAACCCTGGACTGCTCCCAAAAGAAATCCCGTCGACCCCATGGGCATGTGGGCAGAGGCGTCGAAGGGTCCGTTCTCAGCCCGTCCCAAACAGGCCTGGTTCACTGCGGGCGGTACTGGAAATCAAAGCGATTCCGATTATTTCCTGGACTGTATTGAACAAGGTCACGAAAGTGAAGTCTCCGCCAGTCTGGCGGCGGCCACGACCGAGGTCCTGATGGCTGCTTACCAGTCCGCTGCCACCGGCAAATCCGTTGGACTCCCGTTGCCTCGCTGACAAACCTTCTGTAGCAGTAGCTCACCACGTTGCAACTCCACAAACCGAAGGGAGAAAACGGAAAGATCCCGACGTTCTCTGCAAGATCTTCTGACACGTCCCAATCGAGCGTTCTACCGGAATTTTCCGATTGAACCAGGCACCAACCGGTTCCATGCAAAAAGGAACCGTGAAGCGACCCCACTGGCTTGACAGCGTCTCCGTTTTTTGGCTGAATCCACTTATGACAAATCGCAAAGCGACGGATGTGGCTATTGATTCTGTCGCGCTCTACTTTTTACCTGTTACGTTCCGTGTTCCGCTGAAGTTCGGCCGGGAAACGATGACCAGCGTGACATGTGCCAGGACTTGTGTCACGGTTCGCGATGCTCACGGAAGGCGGGCTCAAGGCTGGGGAGAAACACCGCTGTCGGTCCAGTGGGCGTGGCCGTCCGAGTTACCACACGAGTTGCGCCAAACCGTCATTCAGGGATTCTGCACCGTTGTGGCACAGGCCTGGTCCGAATTTGAAGCGACGGGGCACCCCATCGAATTGGGAAATGACTTCCAACGCGATATCCTGCCGACGCTGTGCGCGGGGTTTGCATCCGAAAGCCTGGCCGAACCCGTACCGCAGTTGGCTGCCCTCATCTGCCTGAGTGCCTTCGATATCGCCCTGCACGACGCTTTTGGCAATCTTCATCAGTGTGACATTTACAGTACCTACAACGATCGGTTTATGTCGCGCAAACTGTCTGATTTTTTCAGCCCGGCTGACGCACAGGATCCGCTGTTTCACCAAACGAGCTTCGACGACTTTCTGGTCGGCCGACCTGCCAAACGCCTGCCAGCCTGGCATCTCGTGGGAGGACTGGATCCGCTGGAAGACGCCGACCTGGACGGCAGCGAACCGGAAGACGGATTCCCCGTGCTGTTACGCCACTGGATCAAGACCGACGGACTGTCCTGCCTGAAGATTAAGTTACGCGGCAACGATGCCGCGTGGGACTTCGGTCGGCTTGTCCAAGTGGGACAAATCTCGATCGAAGAAAACGTCCGTCATTTAAGCGCCGATTTTAATTGCACCGTCACGGAACCTGCTTATGTGAACGAAATCCTCGATCGCCTCTGCAAGGTGCATCCGGTGATTTACGACCGTCTGCTTTATGTCGAACAACCATTTCCCTACGACCTGGAAGCCCATGCGATTGACGTCAGCAGTGTCGCCGCACGCAAGCCCCTATTTCTGGACGAGAGTGCTCACGATTGGCGTTTTGTCCGCCTCGGTCGCAAGCTGGGCTGGACTGGCGTGGCACTGAAGACCTGCAAGACCCAGACCGGCGCCTTGCTGAGCCTCTGCTGGGCCAAATCCCACGGCATGCCATTGATGGTTCAGGATCTCACCAACCCCATGCTTGCCCAAATCCCGCATGTCCGACTGGCAGCCCATGCCGGCACCATCATGGGTGTCGAAACCAACGGCATGCAGTTCTATCCGGAAGCTTCGGCGGCTGAATCCCTCGTCCATCCCGGCATCTATCGGCGTCGAAACGGAGAACTCGACCTGGAATCGATTCAAGGTGCCGGGTTTGGCTACCGGATCGATGAAATAGAACGGACGCTCCCTGACCCGGTCGCAGTGTTTTCACGTGGTTGAAGGCCACTGCCCGGCAACACGCTGGCGTGATTGTCCTCGCGGGGCATTCCCGTCACACCTTTTCAGACCAGATGCCACGAGTCGAACCAGTGGCCCGTCTCACTTGCCTGCCAGCCTGTCGACCAGGAAGTCCTCGAAGGAGGACAAGTCCCTCCACCCTGTGGCAACTGCTATTTTTCTGACAGTCGAATCAATCAGCGTGTGTCCGTCATCCGTTACCCGGATGCCGAGTTCTTCGATTTTCAGCAACGAATCGGCAAACGCCAAATAGATGGCGACCGTGTCGTAAAGCGTCGAGCTGCGCGACTCGGCGGGATCTTTCTCGCCTGGCTTGCTTTGCGAGGCAGTCCACAGGCGGTAGTTCTCGATGAGCGCCCGGGCGATGGGGTTGTCCGCGTCACGAACCTGGCGATACTTCCACCCCGAGAGATGGACAGAACCCGAGGTGTCGAGCGGGGCGATGACAGCGTCCCAAGCCGCATTCAATACCTGGCGACAAGACACGGTGTCGCTGCTCACGTTGTATTCGGCTGACGGCTTCTCCGAGCCGTCATACCCGAAACGCACACTGCCGTGCATACCGACAAAACGGGCGCGTTGGGCAATCGCCGGCTGGCGTTCCAAAGCTGCAGCCACGTTGGGCAGCGGGCCGATGGCAATCAGGGTGACCGGCTCGGTGGATTGCATGATGGTTTCAACAATCGCCTGCACCCCGTCTTCGTGCACGTTTCCCGGGTACTCATCCAGCCGGTAATCTGCAATCCACGCTGCCAATGGTTGTTCGTCGGACTGCCCAACATCCAGTCCCATGCCGACATCAACATCCGTACGACCGGCCGTCTGCAGGAACTTGGCGAGCAGGCGGGCTCGATAATCAGGCTTTCCCTGATCGCCTACTACCAATCGCACGTCCAGTTCCGGGCATTTCAGAAGCAAACCCAGGGCCCACATGTCATCGATGTCGTCCCCAACGTCCGTGTCCAGGATCACCGGGATCTTCCCGCATTTCAAGGTTTCGGCCACCGTGGTTAAACTGACGTCCGGGCGTTGCCTGCTCGATAACTCGGTCATCACACTCACCAAAACAAACCGTCAATCCAACCCGCAGCAGGCTGGTAGTGTTCCTGTGGCACTGCTGGAGTCATCGCTGACCACAGCCTACAACACGCTGAGTCAACCGCGCGACGTCTCCAGCGGAAACGGTAGCGACTGCAACTGAAAGTTTCCTTCCGGGTCGGCACCACGTACGAGAATCGCCCGCCACCTCATCCCGGTGCCCTCTGGTCCGGAAGCCAACGGTTTCACCCAGGTAGGAATGAAACGCACAGTCAACCCACAACGACGGCGACCCGACCGGTTCGGCGGGCTACCATGCACCAGCATTCCATCGTGCAACGAAATTTCTCCGGCTTTTAACAAGCAATCAACCGCTTTCTCTTCTTCCGAGGGACAGACATCAATTTCCTGGTTAACGCTGAGCAAGTTACCCTGCTGATCTGATTTACCGTGTTGCAACATTCTGTCCCGGTGCAGACGGGGGATGACGCGCATGCAACCATTTTCCCGATCGCTATCGTCCACCGCATACCAGGCAGTAACTTCGACAGGTGGATCGATGCCCCAATACCGTAGATCCTGGTGCCAGGCAACGAAATTTTCTTGTCGCCCGTACTTGCAGAAAAAGTGCGTCGAGAGCATCAAGATATTCGGTCCGAGCACTGCTTCCACACAATCCAACAATCCGGGGTGCGTGGCAATTCGCCAGATGAAAGGTTCCTCGAAGTGCCGATCGACCAGTTCCACCTGGGACTTATCACGTCCCTCCCTGGCTTCCAGCGCATCAAAGCGGTCTCGATAGTATTGGATTTGATCATGCCGCATCAACGGAATGCCGGAAAGAAACCCTTCGCGCCGGTACTCTTGGATCTGGCCTTCATTCAGCATTACCGCGCACCTTTTTCAGAACTTCGGCAATGTCTACAGAGGCGCCACCTCGTCGCTTGCTTTCGTGCGCCGCCTCCATGAAGGCAAACAATTCAATGGTTTCCTCCGGAGGAACGGGTGAGACGCCTGTCTTGAAAAATTTCGCAATCTCCGTCGCCACCCCCTCGTAGCCCATGTAACGCCCTTTAGGCACAACTCCTTTGACCGGTGCCGCGTATCCGTACTGTCCGGAAGAAATCACTCCCTTGGTGCCAAACACCAAGGCGCTGTATTGAATCGCACCTTTCCGGATGCCACGGAACGTACCGATCCGTCCGTCCTTCCAGATACCGGTTACCAGTTCCGTATCAGGGGTGTTCATACGAACAACTCTTTCGGCACCGGTACCCATAATCGCATACAGGGATTCAAAACTATGAATCGCGTGCCAGAAAAAGTCCGGGTGATGTGATACGATCGGGCAGCCGCCGTAAACAGAGCAACCGACGACTTCACCCACTTCTTCGTGGCTGCGCATGCTGTTGATTCCGGGCGAGAAGCGGTGCTGCGAGCAGGAAAACACGGGGGTGTCGTATTTCTCAGACAACGCAAAAATCTCAATGACATCTGCCAAGGAAGCTGCCATTGGTCGTCCGATGTAGACCGGCTTCCTTGCCGCCAGGATCGGTCGAACCTGTTCGAGATGAACCCGGCCGTCCAAGGTCATGAGCATCACAGCATCAACCTGGTCCAGTACCTTCTGGATCGAGTCCTCCATCGCGATGCCATAGCCTACCAGGTGTCCTTTCCAGCGTTCGATATCCTTCAACGTCTGGGGAAGGTCGGGACTTCCACCAGGCCAGGCGGCGATCACTTTCAGCCCCCCCACGTCGGGATTGTCCTCTGGCGGTTGGTGAAATACCTGGGTAAACGCAAGCGCCTGGTAACTATCGATCGACACGATACCCACTCGAACCGGTTCTGCCGCCTTGGCCCACTGCAGACAGGTGAATGACATGCAGCAAACGGTTAAGAGAAGCAGGTATTTTCGAACGAATTGGCTCATCGCAGCTCTCCCTTCAACGGTGTGGTCGTGGTTTTCCGGCAGCAATATCTGTGTTGTTACACACCCTAATGACTTTGTTGATTGCAGGGAGAAAAGTCAAGGGCTGACCGGAACAGGAAAACCCCGGACGATGCTTGAAGACATCTGTGGCTTCGAGCACCTTGAGGTTCGCATCGTGGAGCGCCCACACATCTTTTGCGTTGCGATGGGGTCGTTTCGTGTCACTCGCATACATCTTTTCGTGGCCGGACGATTCGGTGAACCTTCGCAAGTGACACCCCGCGGGACCAAGCATACCTCTCAATCACTATCCTGGAGAAACTCCTGATGACCTGTTTCCGAGTGAAGTCAGCCCTGGTCACCCTTGTTGTACTCTACTGTCTCAACGGCACACTCGCCCTGGGATTGTCGCCGACCGAATCCAGCGTGACCGAACTTGCTCCGGGCGTGTTCTTTCGGAAAGCCCAAACCGAACCGACCTTTACCGGTTGCAACCAGGGTTGGATCATTTTCAAGGATTTCGTGCTGGTCATCGACGCGAATTTTCCAGGCCAGGCAAAACAAGTCATCCGCTTGATCCGAGAACAAACAGACAAACCGATTCGATATGTGTTCGATACTCACCACCACGGAGATCACGCAGACGGCAACTCGAAGTATGTGCGTCTGGGTGCCGCTGCCGTTGCGTCGGAACGCAGTCGAGTGATGTTTGACACCAACGGCGCAGCCGAATTTGAAAAGTCGCAGAAAATAAAACCGGACGAATATGGCCCTTTGAACTACGAAAAGCCCTCGGTTTATTTCCCACACCGACTGGTCATCGACGATGGCACACAGCGCCGGGTTGCTCCTGTAGTGATGGATTACCAACGATCACCCAGTCGTTGCCCGGTGGCTGAGGTTGTGGATTGAATCCCACATCCGAACCGGGTTGCTCCTGTAGTGATGGATTACCAACGATCACCCAGTCGTTGCCCGGTGGCTGAGGTTGTGGATTGA
>PBTE01000235.1 GCA_002726515.1 Planctomycetaceae bacterium
CACTTTGCTTAGGGGTTAAGGGGAAACGCCAGTCTCCCCTACCCACACAAACGCGCAGCGTTTGTATAAGTGGGCACTTCGTGTCTTGCTCTCTACATCCACGGTAGCCTAAAAGCAACTCAAGTTAGTGGCAGTGGAGACCAAAATGGGGCGGACAATAGATCAGCAGATCGCATCAACACAGGCAAAGCTGGCCCGCCTTAAAACCCGTCAGAAAGCCAGTGAGACGAGGCGGAAAATCATCGTCGGGGCCATCGTGACCAGTGCCGCTTTGAAAGACCCCAAGATTGCCCGATGGATGGCGGCAACCCTGCGCAAGAACGCCACCCGTGAAGTCGATCAGAAAGAGCTGGTCGGTTTACTGGAAGAACTGGATCAGGCAGCGGCCAAGGCGGACCCGGCATGAGCAAGGATCCGTTTCAGATACTCGCCGATGAGCTGACCCTGATCCGCAAGGACATGGACCAGCTCCAGCGCACCAGTCTCAACAAGGATGAGGCCAAAACGCTGAACCAGATCGTGACGGCAGCAGTCATGAAAATGGCGAAGGCAACCGAGAATGCGCCGGGGGAAATTCAGGAGGCTCTGGAAGCTGACCGCGATCAGATGGCCCGCAGCGCCACACAGGCCGCAACGAGGGCCGCTGAGAGCGCTATGGCCGGAATCCGGCACGACCTCGACAACGAACGCGCAAAGTTCTCACAGGCCGCCGGAGAGGCCCGCAGAGAGGCATGGCGCTGGTTTGGCGGGTTCTGGGTGTGGCTGGCCTCTATGCTTGCCACAGGGGTGGTTATCGGGGCGCTGGCGATGGCGTGGATTGCGGGGCGCGGCGATGCTCGTGAGTTCGGGCAGTTCCCAAGCATCTATTGCGGCACCGCAGGCGGACAGGTGGTCGAACAGGACAACGGGTCCAGCTATTGCGCCATCTGGATCAACAGACCGGATCAGTGATAAATCAATCCGGCCATGTCTCGGCGTCAATGATCTTCCGCAGAACTTTCATTGCAGCCTCATGGCTGACCGTTCGGCCTGCTTTGATATCCGCAAGCCCGCGCTCAATTTCCTCGATGATGGCCTCCTCTGTTTTGAGAACGGTCGCTGTCGGGCTGCTGGGTGTCATGGCATCGGCTTCCACGGGTTGATGATCTGCACCCCTGTCGGCTCGAAGTCCGCAACATTGCGCGTGACGATGGGCATGGCGTGTGTGATCCCTGTCGCGGCGATCAGGGCGTCCCGGTCACTGCGGGGGTCTGGGACATGCAACGCGGCACAGCAAAGCGCCACGGGTCCGTCCACGGGCAAGATACGCCCTTCGAACACCGGAAGCACCCGATCAGCCATCCAAGCCCTCAAGACGGCACCCTGCGTGCTGTCACGCCTCTCCATCTGCCGGACGCCCATCTCAAGTTCCAGGAGCGTGATGGCGGACAGAAAGAGCGCGGACGGGACTTGATCCTCGGCCCACGCAACGACGTTGGCATCCGCTTTGCCTGCCTTTGCCTTGCGCAGTTCGGACACCACGTTCGTATCGAGAATGAACATCAGGACAGATCAGCGGGGCGCGTCAGGTCACGCAAACGATCCGGCTCAAAGGATACGTCCGCCGCTTCTGGGTCAGCCAGCAAATCGAGGATGCTTTCCTGCGGGCCTGCAAGCCGTCTGTAGGCTTCAATGCTCAGCAACACATGCGCAGGTTTACCCCGGTCCGTGATGAACACAGGTCCCTCAAGTGCTGCCCGCTTTGCACCGCTGGCATCTTGGTTGAACGTCCGGCTGTTGATCGTTGTCATTCCCATCACTCACATCCTTCTAAGCACCTTTAATGTAGAAACGTAACTACATGCAGGCGAAGTGTCAATCTGGCTCCGTCATTACCAAACTTGTGGAGTGTTTCGGTTAGGTCAGTGACACCACAACAAGCACCGAAATTACCAAAACATATTTATCAAAAAGCGCGTAGCGCTCTTCTTGTTCTAAGTGTTCTATAAGTTCAGGGAGTTATTATTGATATATATCAATAACTTATTGGTTTATAAGTGAGGAATCCAGACTGAAAAGTGAGGAATCCAGACTGAAAAGTGAGGAATCCAGACTAAATCACGAATTGACAGGTGAGAAATATAACACTAAATAATTCACTTATGGGAAAGACGACACAAGTGGCTGCTGATCGCGCCTATGATCAAACCAAAACAGTGCTGCCAGCAGAGGTTGCGCAAGGTGTTTACATGCAACACGCACCGAGTCTAGCGGCGCTTAAGTTAATGCACTTGATGATAGGCACAGCAGGCGGGCGCATGGCTGATGATGTCCGTCATGAGTTTCGGTTGTCTGCTATCAAAAAAATCGACGGGATGGACAACCACACACGCAAGAGCATCGTTCCGCTATTTCAGGAATTGGCTGCGGCAGTTTTGACCGTGGATGATCCTGTCAAAATGACCACTACTATTGGCGGTTTGATGGATGGCGCGAGGATTGATTATCGCCACGAGGTCAGTGGCGATGTGATGGTTACATGGTATTTTGGGCGCACTTTTCGGGAAATGGCCGCTGAGTCCAATCATTGGGCTATCCTTGATCGGCAGGCGGTGTTCCATCTGGGCAGCAAGTATTCAGTGCTGCTGTTCCAGCACATTGCCAGCTTGCAAAACCTTAAGCACGTCACCAGCAAAAGATTTACCGTGCCAGACCTCCGCGCCATGTTTGGCATGTCAGATGGAAAATTCTCAAGATTTGCCGACCTGAATAAGCACATCATCAAGCCAGTTATTGCCGAGATAAACAGTGACATTACACGGCTGCACTTGACTGTGACCTATCACAAAGTCGGCCGCACGGTGGCTGAGGTCGAGATATCTTGGGAAGTCAAAGAAGATCTGACGAAAGTAAAAGATGAACAGGATCGCCCCAAGGTGGGCCGAAAAGCGCGGCGGGATGGCACAACAGAAACGCCAGTGACGGTTTTTCCTGCTTTCGGCAGCGTCAAGGACACCCAGCCTTGGGATCGTATCGCGCGGGACAATGCACCACGTATCGACGGTCGGCACGTGCCAGACTTGCGTGTGTTGGCTGACACGTTCCGCAAATGGTGCGGGGAAAAGTCGATCCCGCTAGATACGGCCAGTATCGAGAAAACTTTCACGACGTGGTGCAAGAGCTATTCAGCGCGATAGACCGTTCAAAAACCCTCCTTTTTGGCGCAGGTCAAAAACACCCCGATTGACGCCACCAAAAACCCCGTTCAAAACCCAACCAGTTGTTGAATGTTTTTGGAAAGGTCATATCAGTGATCATCGGCTACGCGCGTGTCTCTACAGAAGATCAGCACCTTGATGCCCAGATATCCGCCCTTGAGGCGATTGGCGCTGAACGCATTTTCGCAGAGAAAATATCCGGCACCAAGAAGTCCCGCCCTGAGCTGGACCGCATGATCGAGCAGTTGCGGGACGGTGACGTGGTTGTCGTGACTAAGTATGACCGTCTCAGCCGATCCCTACAGGACCTCTTGAGCATCGTTGAGGCGGTAGGTGCAAAAGGTGCAGGGTTTCGATCCTTGGCCGAAGACATCGACACCACGACACCGGCCGGGCGACTTGTGTTCCATGTCTTCGCTTCCATCGCCCAGTTTGAACACGAGCGGATATCCGAGCGAACCAAGGAGGGTCTTGTCGCCGCCCGCAAGCGGGGGCGCATTGGGGGCAGGCCCACCGCCCTATCCTCGGAACGCCGTGCAGAGGTTGTGCGTATGCGGGATCAGGAGGGCCGTGGCATTGCAGAGCTGGCGCGTCTGTTCGAGGTCAGCCCAAACACCATCAGGCGGGCTTGAGTTAGAACTGCCCCTCCGCTCTGTTGGGTTGAGTTTGCCAAGGTAGTGCGAATGTGAGACGCTGTTGTAAACAACACCAACATTGAACGATTGGACACCCCAATGACAATAGGCAAATATCTGACTTTAGGTGAAGCATCAAAAGAAACAGGTGTTCAGAAGTCAACGCTATCAAAAGCCTTAAAATCAGGGAAACTGTCGTATGTCGAAAAGACATCAGCCGGATACAAGATAGAACCATCCGAGCTTTTTAGGATATACCCTAGGAAGCCCCGAAGAACGGTGTCGGATACTGTTGTAAGTGAACGACTGGACACCCCTGAAATCAACCCTGATTTCATACGCTTACAAGTCGAAGTTGAACAACTGCGCGAACGATTAACCGAAACACAGGAACAACGGGATAAATGGCAAACACAAGCTATGCAATTAGCACTGCCAAAGCCTGAAACAGAGACGGCAGGGCAGGGGAGCGTCACTCGATGGGTGTTATGGCCGTTCAAGAAGGTGAAAGCTCAAACAACACCTCGGTTTTGAAGGGGGATTTGCGTAGGCGCTTTGCTGTAGCTTTGAGGGGAAAATCAGCGCTCAATTCGAATGACGGATCACAAGCGCACGAAAGGTGCTGTAATCTTGACGGCTGCCTCTATATGAGAACGTACATGAAATACTTTTCCGCGATCAGTTTTGCTAAAATTAGCCTGATAATGCTGCTTTTGGCGGCCCTCAATTTCAATCTTTCAACGATTGATGCCCACTTTACTGAGGCAAGGCATACCGTCTTTGCGGAAGACGTAGTTGATGCCAATCCTGTCAAGTTCGGTCAGACTGTTCAGCATCAAGAATATGCTGATCGCCGTAGCGGAACTGATGAGGTAAATCATAGCTTTGGTGACTGCCACGCCCACATCCTTGAATCAGAAGTGAGCAAGCTGACGTGTGGCACGTCGCCAGAAGGCCGTTTGTTGTCATGGCCTAGTGATCCGTTGGTCCTTGCCGTGCTCCAAGGATTTTATCGACCTCCTAGAGGCTGAATTGTCCCGGTAACGGAGCACTCTGTAGCAAATTTCTCCCTGAACAGGATCTGCTACAAGGCACAGCCAACATATCAAACAGATTTGAAGAGCTGTGGCCGAGAGCCGTCCGGTCTAGTGGATTCTGGAAAGTCAGAGTCGAAGAGGTTCCAGCGAGAGCCCTATAACTTCTGCCCCACTTTGGAGTAAAGTCATGAAAATGAGTAAGAAAAATAAATCCGCAGCTTCGCTCATGATGAGTACAGTTTTGTTCTTCACGATCCCGGCCACCACAGTAACTGCGCAAGAACCTGCAGTTCCAAATACAACGGTTGCAGTGGTGGCGCTTGATGATGATGGCCATGAAATGTCCAAGGAGGATGACCACGGTCATGCTGCGGAAAGCACGGGAGCGAAAGACGGCGACAACCACGCCGGGGAAGCACCAGATGCACATGGTGATGATGATCATGCCGGGGAAGCGGCGGATGCGCACGCCGATGATGATCATGCCGGGGAAGCACCAGGCGCACATGGTGATGAAGGCGGTGGCGATATTGTCAAATTGGCACCCGGTGTCGCGCAAGAAGCCGGTATCGTGCTAGAGCAAGCTGAATTGGGAGCCTTGGGCGAATCCCTCAGCCTGCCAGCAGAAATCCGCTTTGACGCAGACCGGATGGCAAATGTTACGCCCAAGGTCAGCGGCATCATCGATCGGCTTTTGGTTGGTGAAGGCGATACTGTTGCCTACGGAGATACGCTCGCGTTGATCACGAGCCGCGAGCTTGCTGCATTGAAAGCGCAATGGCTGACCGCTGAAACAAGAAAATCGCTGGCAGCGCAATCCTTGACGCGTACTGAAAGCCTTTGGTCACAAAAAGTCACATCGGAAGCGACAGTTCAGACCGCCCGCGCAGAGCTTGAAGCGGCAAAGACCGCGAGTGAGGCAGCAGAAACCGAGCTGCATGCCGTCGGAATTGACCACGCCGATCTCGAAAAAATAGCCGCTGCGCCGGATGGCAACAACGCCAATGCATATTTGATCGCACCACTTGCGGGAACTGTTGTGCGGCGCTCAATCACGCTGGGAGAAACGGTAACAGCCGGGGATTCCAGCGCCAAGGTGCTGTTCACAATTGTCGATGACAGCGTGGTTTGGGCCGATATCGCGGTTTACAAGCAGGACATCAGCCGCGTGCGCATCGGTGCCCCGGTTGCCCTGAAATCAGACGCGGGCGACATCATGGCACAATCAACGGTGGCATTTGTCCTTCCGGTTATTGATGAGGTGTCGCGCACGGCGACGGCGCGAGTCATCGTCGACAACTCTGACAGAACCCTGACTCCCGGCCAGTTTGTGATTGCAGACCTCAGTGTCGGCAATGCCGCAGAGGTTTTGCGCGTGCCACAATCCGCCGTGCAACTGGTAGAGGATCGCCCGTCCGTTTTTGTCCCGGTTGACGGTGGGTTCGCACCGCGCGCCGTGATGGTGGGAACAACCGCTGGCGGTTACGTTGAAATCAAGACCGGACTGGAGGAGGACGAACTGTACGTCTCCGAAGGGGCGTTCACGCTCAAAGCGCAACTTGAAAAAGATGCCTTTGGCGATGGCCACGGACATTAGGATAGCTGATCATGACCGATTTTATGCACCGCATCGCCGGTGGCTGGCTTTTAGCGGCCATTGCGGCTTTTGCAATGACACTTGGCGGGCTCTTCGCATTCCGCGCCTTGCCTGTTGATGCCTTTCCGGATGTGACGCCATCGCTGGTTCAGGTCTTTACCGAAACCGAAGGGCTCGCCCCCGAAGAGGTAGAACGCTATGTGACCTATCCCATCGAAACCGCGATGTCAGGCCTGCCAAAGCTCAAAAACATGCGCTCGGTCTCGAATTTTGGACTGTCGGTGGTGAATATCTATTTCGAGGACGGCACGGATGTCTATTTTGCCCGTCAGGTCGTGGGCGAGCGGCTTGCCGAAGCACGTGGCAACATTCCTGACGGGTTTGGCGATCCGCAAATGGGTCCGATTTCAACCGGGCTTGGCATCATCCTGTATTTCCGCCTGGAAGATCAGACCGGCACACGTGACCTTGTCGAGATGCGCGAAATTCAGGACTGGATCATCAAGTATCAGTTGCAAACCGTGCCGGGTGTCACAGAAGTTTTGTCCCTCGGGGGCTACGAAAAGCAATATCAGGTCAGGCTCGATCCCGATGCGCTGCTCGCCTATGACATCCAGATTGCCGATGTGATCAGCGCACTGGAGCGTGGAAACAAAACCGAAGGGGCGCAATTCCTCGAAATCGGGTCCGAACAATATACGGTGCGCGGCGTTGGGCTTGCCAAGACAATCTCGGATCTCGCAGAGATTGTCGTCACCGTGGACGACGGGCGCACCGTGCGCGTGCGCGATCTGGGCCACATCACCGTAGGAGGTGGCGTTCGGCAAGGCCTTGCAACCGCCAATGGTGAAGGGGAAGTCGTCGCAGGGCTGGTTCTGAAACTCTACGGTACCAACACATCCGATGTCATCGCGCGGGTGCAGCAGCGCTTTGAGGAAATCAACGCAAGCCTGCCGGATGGTGTACTGGCGGTCCCTTACTATGATCAGGGGACACTGGTAAACAAGGCCTCCGCAACCGTCACGACGGCGTTGTGGCAGGGGGCTGTGCTTGTGGCGTTGGTGGTGTTCGTCTTTCTGGGGGGCTGGCGTCCCAGTCTGGTTGTGGTCCTGTCGATCCCGTTTTCCGTAGGTTTTGCTTTTATCTCAATGTACGTTCTCGGCATCAGCGCCAATCTTATGTCACTGGGGGGGGTCGCCATCGCCATCGGGATGATGGTGGACGGGGCGATTGTTATCTCTGAAAACGTGGATCGCAGTTTTCAGGAAGACGACGGCTCCGAAGATCCGCGTATACTGGTTGCCCGATCTACCGCCGAGGTGATTGCGCCTCTGGTAGCTGCGGTCGCCGTGGTTATCGTTGTTTTTCTGCCGCTTTTCTCGCTGCAAGGGGTCGAAGGCAAGACCTTCCGGCCCCTGGCGGCAGCGGCGGCACTCGCCATGACCGGATCACTTTTCTATGCGGCCCTCATTGCACCTTCGATGGCCTTTTCGGTGATGCGCCGGTCAGGCAAGAAGGCCCCGGACAAGCCGGGTCGAACGGTCGCGATGATCAGTGGCGCGGCAGGGTTCTTTGTCCGCAACCGTTTTTTCGCCATCGTCCTGTGCGGTGTATTTTTGGTGGCAGGCGTCTTTGCAGGATCGCGGCTGGGATCGGAATTTACACCATCGCTGGAGGAAGGCG
This sequence comes from Planctomycetaceae bacterium, assembly GCA_002726515.1. Classification (GTDB taxonomy): domain Bacteria; phylum Planctomycetota; class Planctomycetia; order Pirellulales; family Pirellulaceae. Next base: position 8,150 of record PBTE01000235.1, read on the forward strand.
ACATTCTGATGCGCGTAACCATGGCACCCTCGATTTCGCTTACCGAAGGGGCGGCGACGACAACACGGGTGGAAAAGCGGCTGTTGAAAAATTTTCCTGAAATCAAGTCCATCGTGACCCGCGTCGGACGTGGTGAGGTTGGCGCGCACGCTGACCCGACCAACAGCGCGGAAGCCTTTATCGAGCTGAACCCGGTCGATCAGTGGCGACCCGGCTTGTCTGCGGAAGACTTGCGCACGGCGATTTCGGAAGATCTGGAAAGCTTTCCGGGGATTGTGGTGAATATCGGCCAGCCCATCGCGATGTCCGTTGATGAATTGCTGACCGGCACACGCGCCGAACTGGCCGTGAAAATATTTGGGCCGGATTCCGAAATTCTGTTGGAGCGATCACAAGTCCTGCAATCGCTCCTGCAACAGGTTGAAGGTTCTGCCGAGGTACAGGCCGACCAGATCACCGGTGCGCCGCAACTTGTGATAACTGTGGACCGGTCGGCCCTTGGTCGCTACGGGCTTGATGTGGAGGACGCATTGGATGGGCTGCGTGCAGCTGTTGGCGGCGCAGAAGCCGGATCACTGTTCGAGGGTGTACGACAGTTTCCGATCATGGTGCGTTTTGACGAAGAAAGCCGCGACACACCTGAGGCGATCAGACGCATCGTGCTGGAATCGCCTTCGGGCGCACGGGTGCCACTGGACACGGTGGCCAATATCGAAACTGTAATCGGTCCACGCCAGATCACACGCGAAGATGGCGAACGCTTCATCACGGTCCAGTCCAACGTGCGCGGTCGCGATATC